>JAYQOZ010000106.1:0-7676 GCA_038145035.1 Gemmatimonadaceae bacterium
CCACGACCTCACCTTCGGCGCGAGCGTCGAGGCCTACGAGTCGGAGAACGTGTTCTTCCCGGGCAGCCAGAGTGCCTACGTGTACCGCTCGCTGTCGGACTTCTACACGGACGCCAACGACTTCCTGGCGCAGTGCGGATCGAACGCTGCCTCCTGGGCGAACTGCTCGCGCGCGGTCTCGCCGGTGAACCTCCGCCGCTTCCAGGTCCGCTACACGAACATCCCGGGCCAGACCAAGCCGATCCAGCCGCTCGAGGTGCTATTCTCGGGCCTCTACGCGCAAGATGAGTGGCGCGTGCAGAGCAACCTCACCATCACCGCCGGCCTGCGTGTTGACGTGGCGTCGTTCGGCAACACCGGCTTCGAGAACTCCCAGGCCAACGGCTACACATTCCGCGACGAGAACGGGAACGCCGTTCAGTACCAGACGCAGAAGCTGCCGGATGCCAAGCCGCTGTTCTCGCCCCGCGTCGGCTTCAACTACGACGTGCGCGGCAACGGCCAGACCATCGTCCGTGGCGGCACCGGCATGTTCACCGGCCGCCCGGCCTACGTCTGGATCTCCAACCAGATTGGCAACAACGGCATCCTGACCGGCTTCGAGCAGCAGGACAACACCACGGCCCGTCCGTGGCACCCGAATCCGGACCACTACAAGCCGTCGTCGCCCAGTGGCAACCCGGCGCCCTCGTACGAGCTTGCCCTCACCGACAAGAACTTCAAGTTCCCGCAGGTGTGGCGTTCCAACCTTGCGCTCGACCACAAGTTCGCGAGCGGCTGGCGCGCGACGGCCGAGTTCATCTGGGGCCAGGACGTCAATGGCTTGTACTACATCAACGCCAACCTGCCTGCGGCGGACGGCTTCTTCGCGGGCCCGGACGCCCGCCCGCGCTACTTCAGCGTGACGGGTGACGCCTGCACCCAGGCCAATCGCATCAACTGCAACATCACCAGCGCGATCGTCCTGAAGAACCAGAATGTCGGCCGCACCTACAACGCTGCCTTCTCGCTGGAGCGCAACTTCCTCAACGGTCTGTATGCGAAGGTCGCCACGGCCTACGGCAGCTCCGAAAACACCGTGGACCCGGGCTCGATCGCCTTCGGCAGCTGGAACAACAACCAGCATACCGGCGACCCGAACAACCCGGGCGTGGGCTTCTCCAACAACTTCCAGGGCCGCCGCACGTTCCTCGTGGCGTCCTACACCCGTGACTTCTTCGGCTGGGGCAACACCACGATCTCGACCTTCCTCGAGAACTTCACGATCGGCAACTCGAGCTACGTGACGTCCGGCGACCTGAACGGCGACGGTGGTACGTCGAACGACCTCATCTACGTCCCGCGGAACGCCAGCGAGATGAACTTCGAGGCAATCACCGGCTCGACTCCGTTCACGGTTGCGCAGCAGGAAGCGGCCTGGGATGCCTACATCAGCCAGGATCCGTACCTCCGCACGCGGCGTGGCCAGTACGCCCAGCGCAACGGCCTGCTCCTGCCGCAGATCACGCGGATGGACCTCGCGGTCTCGCAGGACGTGAGCCGCCTGATCGCGGGCTCCAAGAACACCCTGCAGATCCGTTTCGACATCCTGAACTTCACCAACATGCTGAACAAGGACTGGGGCCTCGCCCAGGTCCCGATCAGCACCTCGCCCCTCATCGTCCGCACGCCGACGACGACGGGTGCGAAGGCCGGTCAGCCCCGCTACCAGATGCGCGTGGTCGGTGGCCAGCTGATGAACCGGACGTTCCAGAAGACCGCCGGCGTCCTCGACGTCTGGCGTATGCAACTCGGCTTCCGCTATACGTTCAACTAAGCGGTAGCCTCACGCAGGGCCCACGCCCCGGTCGCCAGTTTGGCGGCCGGGGCGTGGAGCATTTGGGGGATCGTGGAAACTGCCGGGCCTCCGTGGCGAGGCCGTTCAACTGGCCCTGCCCGTCGCGAGCCCAATCGGCAGGACTAGAAGATCGACAGCTTGATGTACTTCCGCGGATTCCGCTGGAAGTCGGCCGTCAGGGAGTCCAGCCGCGTGAGTAGGGTCCGCGTGTCCCGGTAGAGGCCAGGATCGTTCATCAGGAGGCCCGCGGAGCCCTCCGTACCCTCGAGGCGGCCCAGGACGCCGTTCAGGCGCGTCGTGGTCTGCTGCAGGTCCGTCGCCAGCGTGTTGACGGCCATCGAGGCGCTGGCCAGGGCGCGCACCGTGCTGTCCACCTGCGCCGAGTCCACCGCGGTGGCCAGGCGCCGCAGCGTCTGCTGCGTCCGCAGCAGCTCGTCCGACTGTGCCTGGGCCACGTCGGTGAGCGTCTGGATGAGACGGTTCGCGCTCTCGACGGTGCGCCGCATCTCCTGCAGCCCGCCGCGCCGCACCAGCTCCTCGCTCAGCGCCCGCGAGACCTCCTGCACATCCCGTCCCACCGAGTCCATGCGTGCCAGCACGTCCCCGATGCCGATGGAGGCCGGGCCCGACGGCACCGTGTCGCCCACGGCGAAGTTCTCGTCGCTGGGCTCGCCCACCTGCAGCGCCACCATCATGTCGCCAAAGACACCGTTCGGGACGATCCGGGCCGTGGTCGAGCGCGGCAGCTGGTACTCCTTGTTGACCCGCATCGTGATGATCAGCGAGCCGCTGCGCTGGAAGGAGACGTCCGAGACGTATCCCACGCTCACGCCGGAGAAGAGCACCGGCTGGCCCGGGCGGAGACCCGAGCCCCAGGCAAACTCCGAATACAGGGGATAGCCCGAGGCGAGACCGCCCCGGGCCAGTAGCAGGGACCCGATGACCGCCAGCACCACGGCCACGGTCGCCACGAGCCCCACCAGAACTTCGTCGCGTCGCTTCATGCCTGAAGGTAAGGGGCGAGGAGTACCGCCGTGATGGCGTCGAGGATCAGGATGGCAATCGAGGACACGACCACCGCCCGGGCCGTGCTCTGGCCCACGCCCTCGGCGCCGCCCCGGGTCGTGTAGCCCTCATAGGTGCAGAGGTAGGCGATGGCGCCGCCGAACAGCGTCGCCTTGATGAGGCTGTACGTCACCTGGAACTGCTCGTAGCCCAGGCGCACCCCCTCGATGAACTGCGCGTACTTCACGTCCGTGATGGTCACGGCCGCCATCAGGCCCGAGAGCACGCCGAACACATCGGCGAAGATCGTCAGGATCGGCAGCATGATGACCGCCGCGATCAGCCGCGGGATGACCAGGAAGGCGACCGGGTCGAACGACAGCGTCTCGAGGGCATCGATCTGCTCGGTGACCCGCATCGTCGCGATCTCGGCCGTCATCTTGGCGCCGACGCGGCCGGCCAGCACGAGGCCGGTGAGCAGCGGACCGGTCTCGAGGATCACGATCTGCCGTGAGCTGAGGCCCACGATGGACAGCTGGATCCCGGGGAAGAGCTGATAGCGGATCTGGATCGTGATCACCCCGCCGATGAACGCGGCCACCATGATGGCGAGCGGCAGCGAGTCCACGCCGATGGCCCGCATCTGGTGGAAGACCTCGCGTGACCAGGTGCGCCCCTCCCGGAACGCGCGGCCCACCTCGCGCAGGAACAGCACCCGCGCCCCGATGCCGCCGAACAGGCTGAGCGCGCCCTGCCCCATCGCGCGGAAGAAGTGCAGGCCCGCGCGGGGGACGATCGGGAAGGTCTCGGTGGGGCGACGCGCCATCAGGTTCGCACGCGAAGCAGAAGGACGCCGCCGATCACGGCGAAGAGGGTGCCCGGCAGCCAGGCCGCCAGTTCCGGCATGATCAGTCCGCCGGCGCCGATGGCTTGTGTCAGCTGGAGCAGGACTAGGAACACGACGGTGGTGGCGAGGCTGATGGCCACGCCGTAGGCGGTGCCGCCCCGCTGCGTACTCGTGGCCAGCGGGGCCCCGATGAGCATGATAATCACGCAGGTGACCGGAATGGCGATCTTCAGCATCCGTTCGACCCGCAGTTTCCGCACGTCCGCCCCCGAACGCTCCATGGCGGTGATGAATCGCCCGAGGTCCCGATAGCCCATCTCGGCCGGCGCCTTCGGGTTGGCCATCAGGTTCACCGGCTGCTCCGTCATCAGCCGGTCGTGCAGCGAATCGAAGCGGACGCTGAGGTTCGACAGCGAATCCGGCATCACGTGCACGTAGCCGTTCCGCAGCATCCAGCCGCGGGACGCGTTCCAGTCGCCCTGGCGGGCGGCCACCACGTAGCTCGGGAAGTCCGGGCCGGTGCCGCGCCGCTCGATTTCGACATTGGTCGCGACCCGCGTGTTCACGTCGGCGTACCCGATCTTGTAGACGCGGCCCTCGTCGGCGGCATACGCGAAGTTCGAGCGCTGGTTCGCCGAGCGCACCTGCTTCTCCTTCAGGAGCTCGAGGCGTCGGGCGTTCAGCGGGGGAATGATCTCCGCCAGGCCGAGTCCGACAAAGGTCGCGGCCACGGCGCCGAACAGGATGGGCCGGATGAAGCGGTGGAAGCTGATGCCCGACGCCTTGGCCGCCGTGATCTCGCTGTGCCGCGTAAAGCCACCAACCGTGAAGACGGTCGCGAAGAGCACCGCGGCCGGCAGCACCTGGAACATCGTCTCCGGAATGCCGAAGAGGTAGGCGAGCGAGATCTCGCCCGGGGTGAGCTCGCGCGCGAGGTAGTTGTCGAGCTTCTCCGAGACGTCGATGATGATGACGAGCAGCGGGAAACCGAGCGCGGTGGCGACAAGCACCTTCCAGAACTCGGCGAGCACGTAGCGGTCGAGCGGACGCAGGATCCTCATGCGGCCTTCCGCCGGGCCATCCGGGCCTTCCAGCGATCCACCGTGCGGGCCCACCACTCCGAGGTCTCGCTGCCGCGCGAGGTCGAGCCCTCGCTGCCGAGCCGCACCGTGAGGTAGCTGCCGACGATGCCGAGCAGCAGGTTCGTAGACCACATGGCGGCCGCGGGGTCCAGCAGCCCGCGGTCTGAGAGCGCCTCGCCGGCCAACAGGCCGACGTAGTAGATGCCGAACACGCCAAGGCTCACGCCGATGGTGAGCCCCACGCCGCCGCGCGGGAAGCGCAGCGCAATCGGGGCCCCGAGAAGCACGAACACCACGCAGGCCGCGGCAATGGAGAACTTCTTCTCGATCTCCACCCGGTAGCGATCGATGCCGGCGTCCGTGCTTGCGAGCTCGAAGCGCAGCCCTTCCAGCACGACGGCCTCGTAGCTGGGTGGACGCTGCGTCGAGTCCTGGGGGCGAGCCGACACGGTCGCGGCGGCCAGCACATCCATGCTGGCCGTCGCAGCCCGGGACCCCGGGGCCCCCCGCGCGGCCGGCGCCGCACGGCCCCCCAGGAAGTCGCGCCAGGCCCGCTGGGCTGCGCAGTAGGCGTGTGCCAGCCCCCAGGGCTGTCCCGGTGGCTTCCCCAGCGGTTCCTGCGGCCGCTGCGCCTTCTGGATGCGCATCCAGACGGTGTCCCGCGAGCCCTGCGCCAGCTGCACGCGCTGCTGCAGCTCGCAGATGGTCAGCTCCCGGTCGGACTTGTACGACGGCTCCGGGGAGTCCCGCTCGAGCCGCGTCGCGACGCCTCGTACCGCGATCAGGTCCTCGCGGAAGAAGCTGCGCTGCAGCCGGCTCGGCGTCGTGCCGTTCAGCTCCACCGTAAAGCCGTCATACAGCGTGAGAATCAGGTCCTCGCCGCTGGCGTTGAATGCCAGGGCACCGCTGTCGGCGCGGATGGTCCGGCGGTTCTCACGGTCGGAGAGGTCATAGATGGTGACATCGCGCATCCGGTTGCTCACCGGCTCGATCCGCGCCGCCCGGAGGTACAGCTGGCCGCGCACGACCTCATTGATCACCTGCTCATTCAACGCCAGCGTCGGCTTCACGCGCGCGATGTCCGCCTGCAGCGTGGCCAGCCGGTGATTCGCCCGCGGAAGCACCTGGTCGTTGAACAGCACCATGCCCAGTGCCAGCCCGAATGACGCGAGGATTACCGGACGCACGAGCCGCTGCATGCTCACGCCGCTGGCCTTGAAGGCCGTGATTTCGTTCTCCGCGGCGAAGCGGGAGAAGGCGTGCAGGGTCGCCACCAGCACCGCCATCGGCAGCGTCATGGCGAGCGTGAAGGGGATCGAGAGCAGCAGGAACTCCACGATCACCGACCACGGCAGCCCCTTCCCGACGAGGTCGGGAAAGCGCTTGGCGATGAAGTTCAGCAGCAGGAGCGAGGTCAGGGCCGACAGCGCGAACAGCAGCGGGCCGATGTGCTCCTTCAGGATGTAGCGAGGGACGATCTTCACGCGGGGCGACTGGGGTGCGGGGCCACGAGCGTATATTCAGCTATTGATTGGGGGCCCGGCAAGGTTACCGGCCCGGTTGATACCCACGCACCGCGACGATGGTCGCGGCTTCACGGCGGAACAGGGAAGCGATGCGAGCGACGGGATGGGCCCTCGGGGCCGCGGCGGTGCTGGCGCTGGGCGCGGCGTGCGGGAGCGGTGAGGGACGGCCACAGGCCCAGGCGGCGTCGCCCGCCACGGCGCGGGAGTTCGACGCGGACGCGGCGATGCGCTACCTCAACGAGCAGCTGGCCTTCGGGCCGCGCGTGCCCGGGACGGCGGCGCACCGACGGGCCGGCGACTGGATCCAGCGGGAGTTCGGGAGCCGCGCGGACACGGTGCTCGTGCAGGCCTGGACGCACGTGACGGCTGACGGCCAGCGCATCCCGATGCGTAACGTGCTGGCGCGCTTCGCGCCGGCGAACCCGCGGCGGGTGCTGTACGTGGCACACTGGGACAGCCGGCCCCGCGCCGAGAAGTCGATGCGCCCCGAGGACCGGGCCAAGCCGATTCCGGGCGCGAACGACGGCGCCTCGGGCGTTGCGCTGCTGCTGGCGGTCGCCGACGCCCTCAAGGCACAGCCGGCCGGCGTGGGTGTGGACCTGCTCCTGGTCGATGGGGAGGACTGGGGCGACTTCGACACCAACACCGACGTGCTCATCGGCGCGCGCCACTTCGCCGCGAACCTGCCGAGTGCCGACTATCGCCCGGAAGTCGGCGTGCTCTGGGACATGATCGGCAAGCCGGACGCCCGGTTCCTGTACGAGTCGAACTCGGTGCGGGCGGCGCCCGAGATCATCCAGCGCGTGTGGGCCACCGCGCAGCGGCTCGGACACGGCGAGTACTTCCCGACCCGCGAGTACGGACCTATCACCGACGACCACCTCCCGCTCATCGAGGCGGGGCTCAAGGTGATCGACGTCATCGACCTCGACTACGCGTACCACCACACGGTGGAGGACACGGCGGACAAGGTCTCGCGTACGACGATGCAGGTGGTGGGGGACGTCGCCCTGGCGGTGCTGCGCGGCATGTAGCGGGGGCAGGGCCGGCGCCGCGGGTGGCATGCCCGCGCGGCCACGCAGGGCCACGAATTCGATGCGAACGGCGCGATGGCGGTGCGCCGCCTGCCGCGCCGGAGTTCACCGTAGGCCCGTGCCCACTCCCGCCGAACGCAGCGCCCTGCTGTTCGTCGCCGCCATCGCGGCCCTCGGGGCCGGCATGCGTGGGCTGCGTGCCATGCGGCCGACCGCAGTACCTGCGGCGTCGCGCGAGGCGCTCGCCCGGCAGATCGCGGCCGTGGATTCTGCGGTGGTGGCCGGGGGGGGGCCCCGCGACCCCCCCCCCCCCGCCCCGGGGGGGGGTGCGGCCGCGAGGCCCGC
>JAYQOZ010000107.1:0-7584 GCA_038145035.1 Gemmatimonadaceae bacterium
CCCCCCACCCCCAGGCGCCGGAGCCTCGGGGCCCCGGAGATGCCTACACCCCCCCGCCCGGGGGGGGCATGGCGGGGGCCACACCGGTTCATGCGGATGCCTCCGCGGCGTCCCGCAGGAGCGTCCAGGCGGCGTCCAGATGGCTTTGCTCCGTGCGTAGGTTTCCGATGGCCACGCGGAGCACATAGCGCCCGCGCAGCTTGGTATGCGACAGAAAGACCTGGCCGCTCGTGTTGACGCGCTCGAGGATCGCCGCGTTGTGGCGCTCCAGCGCAGCCTCGTCATCGGTGCCCGCGGGCCGGTGCCGGAAGCAGACCACCGACATCGTCGTCGGCGTCACGACCTCCCAGCCCCGCGTGTCGCGCACGCGTTGCGCAAAGGCCGTGGCCATCGCGCAGTGGTGGCGCAGGCGCGCGCGCAGCCCGTCGAGTCCAAAGGCCCGCAGCACGAACCAGAGCTTGAGGGCGCGGAAGCGCCGGCCCAGCTGGAAGCTGTAGTCGCTGAGCGACAGCGCGCTGTCCTGTTCCTGTCTCTTATACACCACGGGCGTCAGCGCAAAGGCACGGCGCAGCACGTCCGGGTGCCGCGTCCAGAGCACCGAGCAGTCCATCGGCGTGACCAGCCATTTGTGCGGGTTCATCACCATGGAATCCGCGCGCTCAAGCCCCGCAAGGGCCGCACGCCGTTCGGGCAGCAGCGCCAGCGCGCCGCCGTAGGCGGCGTCCACGTGCAGCCACATCCCCTCGTGGGCGCAGCGGTCGGCGATCGGGCCGATGGGATCCACCGCGGTGCTCGACGTGCTGCCGAGCGTGGCGACCACCGCCAGCGGACGATGTCCGGCCGCCCGGTCGGCGGCGATGGCCGCATCGAGGGCGGCAACATCCATGCGGAACTCGGCGTCGCTGGCGACGCGCACGAGATTGTCGTGGCCGAGGCCCAGTGTGATCACCGCCTTGTCCACCGACGAGTGCGCCTGGTCGGAGCAGTACACGCGCAGCCGTGGGAGGTCGGCACGCCCCGCGAGGCCGCGCGAGCGGATCTCGAGCGAGGGGTCGCGCTCGCGCGCCGCCGCCAGCGCCACGAGCGTGTTGGTCGAGGCCGTATCGGCAAGCATCCCGAACCAGTCGGACGGCAGTTCCATCGCATCACGCAACCAGCCGACCGTGACCTGCTCCAGTTCCGCCAGCGCCGGCGAGGTGCGCCAGAGGATGCCGACCTGGTTCAGCGCCGCGGCCACCAGCTCGCCAAGGATGCCTGGAACGGAGCCCGTGTTGGCGAAGTACGCGAGGAACCCCGGGTGATTCCAGTGCGTGACGCCCGGCATCACCACGCGGTCGAGGTCGGCGATGATGGCGGAGAGGGGCTCCGCGGCATCGGGCGCCAGCGGCGGCAGCGCGGTCCGGATTTCCCCGGGCGCGACACGGGCGAGAACCGGATAGCGTTCAGGAGCGCCCAGGTAGTCGGCGATCCAGGTCACCAGGGTGTTGGCCGCCTGCTGGAACTCCTCCAGCGAGAGGTCGCCGAGCGCGGTGGGATCCGATGGTGCGGTCACGCGTGAAAGAGAGTCGCAGACGTGACGACGGGCAATGCCCGGGGAGGACCGATGACAGGCGATGACGATGGTCGCCTGGAGCAGGCCGTTTGGCTCGGCATAATTTCGGAGTGGCAGGCCGCGCTGATGCGCGGGTTGACGCTCGTCCTGGCGCCGATCCTCGCGGCGCTCCTCCAGCTTCCCTCGGGACAGCCTCCGGGCGCCCGAGGCGGCCCGACCGGCGGGCACCGCGGGGGAAACCGGCGGGGTGCCCCGTCCGTAGTGGGCATCGACCCGCATCCCTAGGCCCCCTTGCTCCTCACCTCGCTCGCGCTCGCCCTCCAGGTCTCGATCCAGGTCAGCGTCGACTCCGGCCAGGCATCCGGGGCCGTCAGTATCCGTCCGCCCATCCGCGAGCGCATCGCGGTGACCGAGGAGCACCGGCGAACCGCCTTTCGCGATGCCGGCGCCCGGGAAGTCCTGCTCAGGGCGCGCGCCGCGCGACTGGAGCAGGACTCGTCCCTCATGTCCTACGACGTGAAGAGCTACCAGCGCATCTCGGCCGGCATGTCCATCCGCGAGACCGCGCGCGACCGGCTCATCTTCCGGGGCGAGAACGCCGCACACGTGCGCTGGCAGCGCGGCGTCGGTGCCCGCGTCGAGGTGCTGGGTGCCCGCATGGCCGTGCCGATCGTGCAGGGCCTCAAGGAGGCGGAGAAGGAGATGCAGGGTGAGCTCGACAGTGAGCTCGACGACATGCTCGCGGTGCCGTACTACCCGGGCAAGGACGAGCTCTGGCTCTTCGAGATGGTGGGGTCGGGCGATGGCGGCGACATGCCGATGCTGGTGCATCCGGTGGCCGAGGGCTCGGAGGCGTACTTCACGTTCCGCAGCGGCGACTCCATCACCATCGCGCTGCCCGATGGCAAGCGCATCACGCTGAAGGAGATCATCGCGACGCCACGCCAGGCGGTGTGGAACCTGGTGGTCGGCTCGTTCTGGTTCGAGACCGAGGGCTATCACCTCGCCCGTGCGGTGATGCGCTTCTCGGCCCCGATGGATATCTGGGAGACGGTGGAGGCCGAGGATCCGGACGCACGCGAGGAGATGCCGGCCGTGGTCCGGGGCATGCTCTCGCCGATGAAGGCCGAGATCACGGCGGTCACGGTGGAGTACGGACTCTTCGAGCAGCGTTTCTGGCTGCCGCGCACGCAGGGCGCCGAGGGGTACGCGCGGGTGAGCTTCATGCGCGTGCCGTTCAAGGTGGAGCAGCGGTACCAGTACCAGTCCGTGAACGCGATCACGGACCTCGCGCCGCTGCCGGAGGGCCTGCGCATCGACAATGACTCGTTGCGGAGGAGCTTCCGCGAGCGCGGCCTCGACTCGGCCGCCGTGCGCGACTCCGTCCGCGCCTTCTACGCGGAGCGCGACTCGTTGCGGCGGGAGGCGCGCCGCCAGGGCTGTGCCACCGGCGGGACTTACGAGGTGATGGATGCGCGGGAGAACGGACGGTTCCGGATGGCGATCCAGGTGCCCTGCGACCCCGCCGTGCTGGCGAACTCCCCGGACCTGCCGCCGTCGATCTACGATGTGGGCGAGGAGCTTTTCGGGGCCGCCCAGCGCGAGGAGCTGATCAAGCGGCTCGACTTCGGCCTCCAGCCTTCGTGGTCGCCGCAGCGACCGGTGGTGGAGTGGGGCCTGTCCCACACGCGCTTCAATCGTGTGGAGGGACTCGGGACCGGCGCCCGGGTGCGCACCACGCTCGGCAAGGGCTTCGTGGCCACGCTCGATGCGCGGGGCTCGGTGGCGGACCTGCAGCTGAACGGCGGGCTGGGGCTCTCGCGGTCGAACGGGCGCACCGAGTGGCGGGCGGCCGTGTATCGGCGGCTCGACGTGAGCAGCGACTTCGGCGATCCGCTTTCGTTCGGCGCGTCCCTGCCGGTGCTGCTCTACGCCCGCGACGAGGGGTTCTATCACCGCGCCTGGGGCGCGGAGCTGGCCCGCGAGCACGCGCCGCGCCGCGGGCTCGAGTGGCGGCTGTTCTCGGAACGGCAGTGGACCGCGCCCGTGGCGAGTGAGTGGTCGCTCTTCGGCGGCGCGCACGACGACCGGTTCCTGGGGAACGTGGTGGCGGACAAGGGCTGGTACCACGGCGCGGCCCTGCGCTGGCGGGGCAGTCACGGCCTCGACCCCTCGGGATGGCGCACGAGCGCCGACCTGCGACTCGAGGGGGCCACCGGCGAGCGCGAGTACGGGCGCGCCTTCCTCGAGGCCATCGTCTCGCGCGGGCTCGGGCCACTGTCGGCCTCGCTCACCGCAGCGGCCGGCACCAGCGATGGGGAACTCCCGGTGCAGCGACAGTTCTTCCTTGGCGGCCTGCAGAGCGTCCGCGGCCAGACGGCGGGCACCCTAGCGGGCGAGAGCTTCTGGCTCGGTCGGCTCGAGCTGGGGACGGGATCCGTGGCGGCCCGTCCGGTGGTGTTCGCGGACCTGGGCTGGGCCGGTCCGCGCGATGGCTGGAGCACCATCGATCGCCCGATGAGCGGGGTGGGCGTGGGCGCGAGCTTCCTCGACGGAATGATTCGCCTCGACCTGGCGCGTGGCATCCACCCGCGCTGGCAGACGCGCCTCGACCTGTATCTCGAGGCGCGGTTCTAGGCCCTCGGGAACGCCGAGCCCCCAAGTGCCCTTCGAGAAGACACTTGGGGGACGTCACAGCGTGACGATTTCGCCTTGCGGAACTGCTAAAGTGGCTACCTCTTTCGCAGTCACTTGGCCGGACCACCCTAGGTCAAGCATTTCCACTACCGGAATGCACGCCCCTCTCACACTCGCCCCGTCGCAGGAAGAGACGAATGCCGATGTCCTGCTCTGGCAGGCTCGGTATCGCGCCGTCCTCGTGCTGCTGGTGGGATTCTCCGCGGTCGGGCTGAAGTGGTTTGGGGTCGTCTCCGCCGACTCAATGTTGGTGCCGCGCTACGGCGTGCGTCCGTTGCTTGGCTTGGCCACGCTGCTGATGCTGGCCTATCTCGCATTTCACCGCGGCCTCTCGTTCGTACTGCGCCGCCGGCGCCGCCGGCAGGCCGGCGAAGGGCTCGTGATGGCCACGATCGCCTCGGACATGATCGTGCTGTTCGGGACCGTGGCCCTCATCACGCCGCCGGAGGAGTTCCATCGCGCGCTGCTGGTCTCGATCTTCACCGTCCAGATGACCCAGCTCTTCTTCGGTTGGGCCGTCACCGTCGCGAACCTCGTCTTCATCGCTGTCGGGTACATGGGCCTGATCGGCGTCGCGGCCGACGCCGGCCAGCTGACGAATCCGGCCGAGGAGCTGTGGACGCTTGGCGTCTACGGCATTGGGGTGCTCGTGTACGTGGGCCTCCAGGGCGAGGTGGGACGCCGGATGCAGCAGCTCATCCAGCTCTTCGGCCGGGCGCAGGAAGGCGACTTCTCCAAGCGCTACGAGGAGGCTGGTGAACGTATGCCCGACCCGGTCATGCTGATCGGCCGCGCCTACAACCGGATGCGCGAGCGCCTGCAGGCGATGGTGCTCTCCGATCCGCTCTCGGGTTGCTTCAATCGCCGCGGCCTGAACCAGATGGCCGAACGTGAGGTCTCGCGGGCCATGCGCGGCAAGAAGGAGCTGGCCGTGCTCGCCATCGACATGGACCTGTTCAAGCGCATCAACGACGAGTTCGGCCATCTCACGGGCGACGAGGTGATCCGCGAGGTCGGCGAGCTGCTCAAGGCCACCGCACGGGAGGTCGACGTGGTGGCGCGCTTCGGCGGCGAGGAGTTCACGGTCCTCGCGCCCGATTCCGGCGACGAGGGCGCGCTGATCCTTGCGGAGCGCGTATTGCTGGCCTTCCGCGACCACAGGTTCCGTTCGCTGCCGCCGAGTGTACGCATCACGGTGAGCATCGGCGTCGCCGCGGACCTCGCGCGCGACGACGAGGTGGCAAAGACGCTGCTGGCCCGCGCCGACGAGGCGCTCTATGTGGCCAAACGCAACGGGCGCGACCGCGCCGTGCTCTGGCACGCCGGGATGCGGGCTTTCGATGGATCGCTCGCGGGCCGGCTCCGGCAGACCACGCCCGGCATGACGCGCATCGTCGGCTGAGTGGTGGTGGCGGTCCTCTGCGGCCGCCGCGCAGGGGAACTCAGTCCGCGGGCAGGCGCAGCCGGCCTTCGCCCGTGAGCACCGCGTGCCCCGACACGCGCACCGCGGTCACTGTGCCGCCGGACTTCTCGGCGCGCACCCGCAGCAGGCTGGGCCGCCCGATCTCCTGGCCCTGACGCACGGTCCACGCGTAGCTGCCATCGGCCCTGCCGTCCTTGAGCGCGAGCCAGCCGCCGAGCGCCGCGATGGCGGAGCCGGTGGCGGCATCCTCCGGGACATTCAGGCCCGGCGCGAACATCCGTGCGCGCCAGTGCTGTTCGCCGGACTCGGGGTCCCGCGCCGCAAGCAGGATCTCCGGCGCCCAGGACTTCCTGAGCGTCTGTTCCCAGCGATCCATGCGAATGCGGGCGCGCTCCAGCGCGGCCACGCTCTTGAGCGGCACGAGCAGGAAAGGGATGCCGCAGGACACGGCCTGCGGGGACAGCGTGCCGCCCACGAGCTCGTTGGCCTCAAGCGACAGGATCTCGGCGAGCGTCGTGGCGCTCGGCACCGGCGGGCCGACCTCCGGCAGCTTCGCCACCGAAAGCTCGGCCCAGGCCAGGGCCTCACCCTCGAGCCGCACGTCCACCGGCACGGGACCGACCCCGAGCCCCAGCGTCAGGCGCCCCTCACGCGCGCCGTCGAGCGCGCCCTCACAGAGGGCGAGCGCGGCGGTGGTGCCGATGGTGGGGTGTCCGGCGAACGGCATCTCGGCGCCGGGCGTGAAGATGCGCACGCGCCGCGTGTGCGCCGGATCCTCCGGCGGATAGCAGAAGGTCACTTCGGAGAAGTTGAACTCCCGGGTGATCGGGAGCAGCAACGCCTCGGGGATGCTGCGCGCGTCCGGGAAGACGGCCAGCTGGTTGCCGCCGAACATCCGGTCGGTGAAGACGTCGAGGGTTAGGTAACGCATGACGAAGGCCGGAGGACGAAGGAGAACGGGCTTCGCCCTCCCCGTTCACCGTTATCCCATGTGCGGGTAGCGGTAGTCCTTCGCCGGGACGAAGGTCTCCTTCACCGTGCGGGCGCTGACCCAGCGCAGCAGGTTGAGCTTGGAGCCGGCCTTGTCGTTGGTGCCCGACGCGCGGGCGCCACCGAAGGGTTGCTGGCCGACGACCGCGCCGGTGCACTTGTCGTTCACGTAGAAGTTGCCGGCGCTGTGGCGCAGCGCGGCGTGGGCCTCGCGCACGGCGGCGCGGTCCTGCGCGAACACCGCGCCCGTCAGGCCGTAGTCGGAGGTGCCATCCACCAGCCGCAGCGTCTCCGCCCACTTGGCGTCGTCGTACACGTAGGTCGTGACGACGGGGCCGAAGATCTCCTCGCACATCAGCTTGTACTTCGGGTCCTTTGCCTCGACCAGCGTCGGGCGCACGAACCAGCCGGTGCTGCCGTCGGCGGTGCCGCCGGCGATCACCTTGGCGTTCTTCCTCGCGTGGGCCAGATAGCCGCTGATGCGGTCAAAGGCCCGCTGGTCGATCACCGCGCCCATGAAGTGCGAGAAGTCGGCGACGTCGCCGCAGGTGATCTCCTCCATCATCGCCACGACGCGGGCCTTCACCTCGGGCCACAGCGACCTGGGCACGTAGATGCGGCTGGCGGCCGAGCACTTCTGGCCCTGGTACTCGAACGCGCCACTCACCACGGCGACGGCAAACGCCTCCACGTCGGCCGAGGGATGCGCGAGGATGAAGTCCTTGCCGCCCGTCTCGCCGACGATGCGCGGGTACGAGCGGTACCTGCCCATGTTCTGTCCGATCGTGCTCCACATCGAGTTGAACACGCCGGTGCTGCCGGTGAAGTGCACGCCGGCGAGGTCGCGGTGGCTCAGGGCCACCTTGCTGCTCTCCACCGGATCGCCGGGGACGGAGGTGATGCCGCCCGGTGGCAGGCCGGG
>JAYQOZ010000108.1:0-7579 GCA_038145035.1 Gemmatimonadaceae bacterium
CCCGATCGCGCGCGCCCCGCCCGCCCCCCCGGCCGGGCCCGGCGCCCTTCTGCAGCCGGAGGCGGGGGGGGTGCGGGGCGGTCTTCGTGGCGCGCAGGCGGGCCACCCACTTGGTGGGCTCCCAATACGCCACGCGGGAGTCGTTGAGGCCCGAGATCACCAGCATGCGCGGGTAGTCCTGCCGCGATACGTTGTCGTAGGGCGAGTACTGCCGCATGTAGCGATAGTGCTCCTCGACCTGCGGATTGCCCCACTGCTCCCACTCCTGCGCCGTGAGCGGGATGCTGGCGTCGAGCATGGTGTTGATGACGTCCACGAAGGGCACGTCGGCCACGATCACCTTGAACAGGTCGGGCCGCATGTTCGCCACGGCGCCCATCAGCAGGCCGCCGGCGCTGCCGCCGTGCGCGATGATGCGGTCGCGTGAGGTGTATCCCTCCGCCACCAGGTGCTCGGCCACGTCGATGAAGTCGGTGAAGGTGTTCATCTTCTTCATCATCTTGCCGTCGTCGTACCAGGGCCGCCCCATCTCCTCGCCGCCGCGGATGTGCGCGATGGCGTAGGTGATGTCGCGGTCCACCAGCGAGAAGCGCACGGAGCTGAACGTGGGCTCCATCGTCGCGCCGTAGGAACCGTAGGCATAGAGCAGCAGCGGCCGAAGGCCGTCGCGCCTGAGGCCCTTGCGATACACCAGCGACACGGGAACCCGCGTGCCGTCACGCGCCGTGGCGACGCTGCGCTCCACCACGTACTGGTTCGGGTCGTAGCCGCCGAGCACCTCGTCGCGCTTCAGCAGCGTGCGTGCGCGCGAATCCATGGCATAGTCGTACACGGAGTTCGGCGTGATCAGCGAGCTGTAGGCGAAACGCAGCGTCCGTGTCCCGAACTCCGGGTTGCTGCCCGGAAACACGCCATAGGCCGACTCGGGGAACATGATGTCGTGCACGCCGCCCGTGGCGAGGTCGTGCACGGCCAGCTGCCGAAGGCCATCGCGGCGCTCCAGCACGACCACGTCACCCGTGAAGGCCAGCAGCCCCTCGACATAGACCTCCGGGCGGTGCGCCAGCCATTCCTCCCACTGCGCCGGCCCCGTGGCGTCGAAGCGCGCGCGCATCACCTTGAAGTTCCGCGCGCCCTCGTTGGTGTGGATGTAGAAGTAGCCCGCACCCGGCTCGACGCCGTACTCGATGTCCGGCCGCCGCGGCGCGAGCATCCGCGGGGCGCGCATCGGGTCGTCGGCAGGGATCACCTGCACCTCGCTCGACGTGAACGAGCCGCTGGAGATGAGGATCCACTCGCCGCTGCGCGCCCGACCCAGCCCCACGTTGAACAGCACGTCCGGATCATGGTAGACCAGCGCGTCCCGTTCGCGCGGTGTGCCGAGCTCGTGCCGCCAGACCTTGTCGCCGCGCTTGGCGCTGTCGAAGGTCATGTAGAACAGGTGCCTGTTGTCGTTCGCCCAGGCCAGGCCCCAGCTCACCTTCTCCGCCCGGTCCGGCAGCCAGTGGCCCGTCTGCAGGTCCTTCACCCGCAGCGTAAAGTCCTCGTAGCCGTTCGTATCGACGAGGATCGCGAGAAAGCGATGGTCGGGCGAGACCTCCATCCCCGCGAGCTGGAAGAATGCGTAGCCCTCGGCCTCGGCGTTCTGGTCGAAGTACACCTGCTCCGCGGCCTCGAGCGAGCCCTCGCGCCGCGCGTAGATCGGATACTGCCTGCCGCGCTCCGTGCGCGAGTAGTAGTACCAGCCATCACGCCGCACCGGGACGTTACTGTCGTCCTCCTTGATGCGCCCGATGATCTCGTCATAGAGCCGCTGCTCCAGCACCTTGGTGTGCGCGGTCATCGCGTCCGTATACGCATTCTCCGCCTCGAGGTACGGGATGGTCTCCGGATTCTCCCTGTCGCGGAAATACGCGTAGTCGTCCACACGGCGGTCGCCGTGGAGCGTGGAGGTCGCCGGGATGCGCTTGGCGACCGGCGGACGCGGCGGCTGGGGCTGCGGAGTCTGGCTCATCAGGAGGGTCGGGGCCGCCACGAGGGCAGCCGAACAAAGGACAGGGAAGAGGCGCACGAAGCGGTCCGGGTCAGTACGCGATGGGGGTGGCGCGGCCGTTGCGATCCACCCGGTGCGTGGGCAGCGCCGGCGCCGGCAACCGCAGCCCGAGCGGCGTGGCGCCATCCATCAGGAGGGTGGAGAGCACGGAATAGTCCTCGCCCAGCGACGCGTCCACCGTGTAGCCGATGTCCGAGAGCGACTGGATGGACATGCGCGAGAGCGGATTCCGGCCCGAGTTCAGGTAGCCGGTCATCAGCTCGCTGTTGAACAGGGGTTCGCGCCAGTGCGAGAGCTGCGTACCCGCGCCACAGCCGGGAATCCCGACGCAGCTCTCCACGGGGACGCCGGATGAACAGAGCGATCCGCCGCCATGGTTATTCACACAGGAGAGCCGGGCCTCCGACCCGATGAACAGCGGTCCGCTGATCCCGCTGCTGAGCATGCCCTTGGCGTTCCAGACCGTGCCGAATCCCATCACGTGCAGCATCTCGTGCAGGATGACATCGCCGAGGACCTTGTTCGCGGCCAGCGCGCCCAGGTCTGCGCTGTCGAAGCGCATGCGTCCCACAAAGGGCAGCCCGTCATCCGAGCGCACGTAGCAGGGGCCCGCCGAGCCAAGCACCTGACCCGGGCCGTCGATCGGCTCCACGGACGCAAAGATCACCAGGCCGGTGATGATCTCATTGATGGCCAGTCCGGGCAGGCAGCCTTCGGCGTTGAAGTTCGTCATCGTCACCGATGCACCGCTGGCGCTCCTCACGATGGCCGCGAGTCGCTGCACGGCACATTGGAACGCCGTGTCGATGGCTGCCGGCGGTGGCCCATTCGGATAGCGAAGGCCAATCGGATACGTGCCCGCCGGTGCCGCGCCACAGGGATTCACGTTCACCACCGCGTCGCGGATCGAGCCGCCCACGTCGGCCAGGATCGTGACCGTGCCCAACGCCATCGCGGTCACCAGGCCCGTCGTGTCCACGGTGGCGACGGACGGATCCCGCGTCGACCAGCTCGCGACCGTGCCCTCGATGGGGATGCCCGATGGGCTGAGCGTCAGGGCGGCGAGCCGCTGCGTACGTCCGGGCGCCAGGTACACCGTGCCTGGCGCGACGACGACGCTGCCCACGGTGGTGGAGCCGACGGTCACGAACACGGAATCGAGGAACGAGCCTGACCCGACTATGATCCAGGTCGAGCGGCTGTCGCCGAGAAACCCCGGCGTGGTCACGATGCCGGATGCGCTCACGGTCGCGGCCGTCGGGTCGCGCGTGAAGAAGCTCAGCGGTCGCCCGGTCAGGAGGCGGCCGTCCGCGTCGCGCAGCTGCGGCTGGATCTGCGCGGTCTCACCGTGCGCCAGCACGAGCGGCGTGGTCGACAGTTCAAACGTCGAAATCGGGCTTGGGGCCACGGAGACCGGAACGGCGGCGAAGCCCCCCCCCTGCACGGTGGCGCGAAGCGTCACCGTCGCCGCCGCGCCAGCGGTCACGAAGCCGGCGGACACCGCGCCCTCGGGCGACACGGTCACCAGGGCGGAATCGGAGGACGACCAGACGATAGGGCGCCGGATGGTCCGTCCCTCGGTGCTGAGGATCGACACGACCAGCGTCGTCTCCGCGCCGCTGGCCAGCTGCAGCGCCCCTGGCGTGACCACGACCTGCCCGACGTCCTCCGGTCGCGTGGGCTCGAAGAGACAGGCCGCGAGCGGAAGGCAGATCAGGGGAAGCCAACGCTGGTGACGACGCATGCTCGAAAACCACTGTGGGGGACGATGACCGTCAAGTGGGGGTGACGCTCCCCCTCCACCAGGCAGCCCAATGCGGCGCACGGGCTTCCCCCGGCACGCATCGTCGGCCAGCTTCCTCCCATGCCTTCAGATTCCGGCGTCCGCCTCCTGCGCCTCTGGCGTCGCCTTCGACCGCTGCCCGGCGGCGAATGGCTGTTCGCACGGATCTTCGCCCGCACCGTCCCCTACTCGGGCTCCGTGCGCCCGCGCATCAGGCTGCTGGAGCCCGGGCACGCCGAGGTCGAGATTCCCGACATCCGGGCGAACCGCCAGCACCTGGGCTCCGTCCACGCCATCGCCCTGATGAACGTCGCCGAGATGGCCAGCGGCCTCGCGATGATGGCCGGCCTGCCGCCGGGCATTCGGGGCATCGTCACGACGCTCTCGATGACCTATCACAGGAAGGCACGCGGGACCATCCGCGCGGTCTCGCGCGTGGAGGTCCCCACGGTGACGGAGGACCGCGACTTCGACGTGGTGGCGGAGTGCCTGGATCCCAGCGGCAGCGTCGTCGCCACGGGCACGGTGCGCTGGCGGCTCGGGCCGGTGCGGCGATGATGGAAACGCCGTTCACGCGGCACGCCGGGGTCGCCGTGCCGCTGGTCTGCGGACCGATGTATCCCTGCTCGAATCCCGAGCTGGTGGCCGCCGTCAGCGAGGCCGGCGGACTGGGCATTGTCCAGCCGATCTCGCTCACCTACGTGCACGGCTACGAGTTCCGCGCCGGCCTGCGGCATATCCGTTCGCTGACCGCCAAGCCGATCGGCTTCAACGCGCTGATCGAGGGAAACAACCGGCTCTACCGCGAGCGGATGACGCAGTGGATCGACATCGCGCTCGAGGAAGGCGTCCGCTTCTTCCTCACCTCGCTGGGCAATCCCCGCTGGGTCTGCGAGCGGGTGCACGCGGCCGGCGGCGTGGTCTACCATGACGTGACCGAGCGGAAGTGGGCGCAGAAGGGCGTGGACGGCGGCGTCGACGGCCTCGTGGCCGTGAACCGTCTCGCCGGCGGCCACGCCGGGCGCCTCGACCCCGAGGCACTGTTCGCCGAACTCGCGCCGTTCGGGCTGCCGGTGGTCTCGGCCGGCGGCGTCGGCGACGCCCGGGAGTTCACGCGCCAGCTGCGCATCGGCTACGCCGCCGTACAGCTCGGCACGCGCTTCATCGCCACGCCCGAGTGTCAGGCCAGCCCGGCCTACAAACAGGCTATCGTCGACGCCGACGCCGATGACATCGTGCTCACGGAGCGACTCACCGGCGTGCCGGTGGCCGTGATCCGCAACGCGTATATCGACAGGCTCGGGACCAAGGCGGGCGCCTTCGCGCGCTGGATGCTGCGCGGCCGACGCCGCAAGCACTGGATGCGCACCTGGTACGCCCTGCGCTCGGTGCGGCGGCTCAAGAAGTCGCTGATGACCGACGATGTGCGACGCGAGTACTGGCAGGCCGGCCGCAGCGTGGCCGGCATCCATGCCGTGCAGCCGGCGGGGGACATCGTCCGCGAGTTCGCCGCCGCGCAAGACTGAACCCGGGACCACCTTGCCGACCACAGCACGCAGCGCCCTCATCGTCGCCGCCGCAGCCGTCGCCATCGCCGCCATCGCCGGCGGCGCCACCCCTCGCGGGGCGCTTGCCCAACCCGTCGCCGAGACCCGCGCTGGTGCAACGCGGCCCTGCTGGGACTGCGACCGCGAGAAGCAGGCCCTGCCCGCCTTACTGGAATGGCAGATCGGCATGTGGTCGGCGTGGGGCTTCAACAAGTTCATCCGGGAAGGAAACATCGGAGACGTCGGACCGTCGTTCTGGGCCAAGAACTGGCGCGGCCGCTGGGACTGGGACCCAAACTCGTTCGAGATCAACCAGATCGGCCATCCGCTGCAGGGCTCGACGTACTTCAACGGCTACCGTACAAACGGCTACGGATTCTGGACCTCATCGGCAATGACGCTGGTGGGCTCGTTCGTCTGGGAGTGCTGCGGCGAACGCAACCTGCCGTCCATCAACGACCTCCTGACGACCTGGCTGGGCGGCACGACCATCGGCGAAGTGTCCCGACGACTCTCGGACCTGGCGCTCGACAACACCGTCTCCGGCGGCGAGCGACGTAGGCGCGAGTTCCTTGGCTTCGTCGCGAATCCCGTGCGCGGCATCGATCGCTTCATGCGCGGGCACACCCGGACCATCGGCGAGAATCCCACGGGCGATCAACCCGAATGGCTGCGCGGCTCCATCGGCAGCGGCGGCGTGGCCATGGGCTCCGTGCGCGGCGAGGACAAGGCGACGCTCGGCGGCGCCAAGCTCGAGACGCGCCTCATCTACGGCCTGCCGGACGCGGTCGGCGGCCGGCCCTTCTCGTACTTCGACCTCGATCTCGAGCTGACGACCGTTCCGAACGCGCCGATCTACTACGCGCGAACGCGCGGCAGCCTGTTCGTCAAGGCGCTCGATACGACATCCGTGGAACGACGTGTCCTCGCCGGCTTCGCTACGTACAACTATGTGCGCAGCCGCGCCTTCGAGCTCGGCGAGCAGTCGGTGTCGGTCGGACTGGTGCGCGAGACGCGACGCCGCAAGGGCCGAAACCTCTTCGTCGACATCGGCGTCCGCGCGGTGCCTATTGCGGCCATCGAGGATGACTTTCAGCCGCCGTCGGACGAGGGACGCAACTACGACTACGCATTCGGTGGCGGACTGCTCGTCGAGACCGGACTGTTCGTCGCCGACCGCGGCATCATCCGCGTCTCGCAGAGCTCGACCGCCTACCGCGTGGCCGACGGCGTCGCGGCGTCGCACGTGCTCGACCGCACGGAGATCTACCTGCAACGGCAGCTGAGCGAGACGCGTGGGCTATCCCTCGGGTTTCGGTACCAGAGCCGCAAGACCTACTTCAACGATCGCCCACACACCTGGGCCCATCACCCCGAGGTCTGGGCCTCGTACCTGATCGCACTGCCCGCCTGGCGCTGACACTTCCGGGAGTCTCCGATGACCCCTCGACTGTTCGCCGTTCTGATTGTCGCATTGGCCATCGCCCCGCTGGAGGCGCAGTTCGTCGACGTGCCGTCGCTGCGCTGGCGCAGCATCGAAACGGCGCATTTCCGAATCCACTACGAGCCGCAACTGGAGGACTGGGCCCGCGACGTCGCCTCGCGCATCGAGTCCGTGGGCGCCGCCGTCACCGCACGCGTAGACTACGCCAACCCGCGGAAGATCGACATCATCATCGAGGATCCGCTCAACGTCCCCAACGGCAATGCCTGGCCCTCGCTCACACAGCCGTCGATGCGGTTCTGGGCCACGCCACCGGCGCCGAGCAGCGTGCTTGGCAGCGCGCGCGGGTGGGGGGAGATCCTCTCCGTGCACGAGTACGCGCACCTGGCGCACCTGACCCGCCCGTCGCGCGAGCCGTTCGCGTGGCTCATAGCCATTGCCGGAGGGCTTCCCTTCGGTCCAGTGACGTTCTCCCCTTCATGGGTCACCGAGGGCTACGCGACGGTCATCGAGGGCGAGCTGACAGGATTTGGCCGACCCAACGGCGTAGCGCGGCCAGCCATCCTGCGGCAACTGGCGCTCGAGGGCTATCTGCCGGCCTACGGCGAGCTGGGTTCCACCGGACGCTTCAATGGCGGCGCGATGCGCTACCTGGTCGGCTCGGCGTATCTCGAATGGCTGCAGCAGCAACGGGGCGACTCCGCGCTCCCGCAGCTCTGGCGTCGCATGCCGGCACGCGCCCGCAAGGATTT
>JAYQOZ010000109.1:0-943 GCA_038145035.1 Gemmatimonadaceae bacterium
CGGCCGGTGCCATCACGGATGTCGCGGACGAACTGCACGGCTATCTCGCGGGCTCGGTGCGCCTCGACGGCCCGGTAAGCGACCTGCGCTTCCAGGAGCTCGACCTGCTGCATATCGACGGATCGTTGCCGCGCTCGCATGTCCGCGGCAGCGGACGCATCGCCGAGGATACCGCGACGACCTGGCTGGAGGCCCGCCTCGCGCTCGACACCGTGGGCGTCGCGTCCTTCGGCCGGGCATTCTCGTCGGAGGTTCTCGCGGGACGCCTGCACGGCACGCTGGGCGTCGCAGCCCGCGGGGACTCCGTGGCACTCGATCTCGCGCTGTCCGGCGAAGGCGCCGACCTGACGTTTGTCGGCGCGAGCTCGCTCGATACCGCGCGGCTGGTCCTGCGCGGCGATCTCAACGTGTGGCGCCTCGACGCGCGGCGGTTCGCCCCGGAGCTTACGCTCCCGGCGCACCGCATCACCGCAAAGGCCCGGCTCGGCATCGATGGCCCCTGGGACGAACCCAGTGGCCCGGTGGCCTTCACCATCGACTCCAGCAGCAGCCTCGCGCGTCTCTCCCTGTCCGACGGGCGTGGCGCACTGGTGCTGGAACCGGGCGGGGTGCGCGTCGATACGCTGGCGCTGCGCGGACCCGTCGGCGAGGTCTCGGCGCGGGGGCGGCTCAGCCGCGACCCGGCCCTGCGGGACACGCTGCGCTTCCTGGCGCGCCTGGACTCCGCCACATTGCTCAATGGCTTCCTCGACGATTCGCTCGCGGTGGCCTGGGCGGACTCCCTCGGCGGCACGGCGCGCGTGGAGGGCATCGCGCTCGGTTCGCTCGACACCGTGGCGGTGAGCGCCCTGCTGCGCGGCGACAGCCTGCGCGCGGGCCCCTACGCGCTGCGCCGCGTGGACGCCGAGCTGTTGCTCTCGGGACTGCCGACGGCGACGCAGGG
>JAYQOZ010000109.1:953-7576 GCA_038145035.1 Gemmatimonadaceae bacterium
CCCGCCCCGGCCGCGGCATCCCCGTCCACCAGCTCTCGTCGGAGGCCACGGTGCGCGACGCGGCGTGGGCGGACGCCTCCCTGCGCATCATCGCCGCGGACACGCTGATTGCCTCGGCCCGGGCCGACATCCACTACATGGGCGACAGCCTCGAGCTGCACCTCGACTCGCTGGATGCCCGGACGCAAAACGCCACATGGACGCTGCAACGTCCCGCCCGTGTGTTCTCGGCGCCCGACCGCATCGAGGTGGACTCGCTGGATCTCGCCAGCACCGACGGCGCGCGGCTCACGCTGGATGCGGCGCTGATGACCGTCGGTGACGTGTACCTGCGCACCGTCGCCACGGCGCTGCCGCTGCGGCACGCCCGCTTCACCGGCCTGATGACGGAGCGCGTGGACGGCACGCTCTCGATCGATGCGACGCTCACCGGGACCACTGCCTCGCCGCGGCTCACGATGACCGGCAGCCTGGACTCGGCCACCGTGGACGGCACCGAGGCGCCGCACTTCAGCTTCGAGTCGCAGTACGCCGACCGAATGGCCCACGTGACGATGCGCGGCCAGCTCGTGGAGCGCGATGCCTTCACCGTGGCGGCCGAGCTGCCGGTGGATCTCACGCTGGAGGCGCGGACGCTCGAGCGCCGGCTCGTGGATGCACCGCTGTACGTGCGCGTCACCGCGGACGGTTCCCCGCTCGGCGGCGTGCAGGCCCTGTTGCCCGGCCTGCGGGACCTGCGCGGCGGCTATGACGCGGACATTCAGGTCACGGGCACCTGGGAGGCGCCCGAGCCGCGCGGCATCCTGCTGGTGCGCGACGGTGCCTTCGCCATTCCGGCGCTGGGCACGGGCTTTCGCGAGTTCAATGCCGACGTGGGCTTCGCTCCGGACTCGATCCTGGTGTATCGCGTGCGGCTGGCCGATGAGCGCTCGCTCACCGACACCGCGTCGGTGGAAGGCGCGATCGTACGCACGCGCAGGGGTTGGCGCACCGACCTGCGCTCGGTGGCCCGGAGCCTGCGCGTGATCGACGATCCACGCGTGGCCGAAGCCGACGCGTCCTGGCAGCTGCGGATGTCCGGGCCGCTGGACTCGCTCGCCATCGGCGGCGTGATCACGGTGCCGGTGGCCAACGTGTCCATCGGGCAACAGCGTCGGCAGGTGTTGCAGCTGGAGGAGGATCGCGCGGCGGCCACCGCAGGCTCGGCCTATGCGCCGACGCTCGAGGGCCTCCGCGTGCGGCTTGGCAATGAGGTGCGCCTCAAGTCGCCGGAGGCCAGCGTGCAGTTGACGGGCGAGGTGGACGTGACCGGGCGGCTCGACGAACCGAGCGTCATCGGCGAGATCCTCGCGGCTCGCGGGACGTACCGGCTCGACCTTGGCCTGCTGCAGCGTACGTTCCAGGTGGACAGCGGTCGCGTCCGCATGAACGGGCCGCTCTCGATCTCACCGGCGCTCGACATCCACGCATCGTACGTCGTGCGGCAGGCCGACCGCGAGGACGTGCACATCAATGCACGCATCAGCGGCACCGTGGACCAGCCGCGCCTCCAGCTGGGGTCGAGCGACCTGGGCACCACCGCCAGCGAGACGGAGATCATCTCCTACCTGCTCTTTGGAGCGCCCACCTTCGCGCTCGACGGCGAGAGCGCATCGGCCGTCCGCCTGGCGACGGCAGCGCTGGTGCCGTCCATCGGTGGTGCGGCCGAGCGGGCGCTGGGCGCGCGGCTGCCCTTCCTCAGCGAACTGCAGGTGGTCACCGTGGCCGGCGACTCCCCGCAGAACTTCACCCTGAACTCCTTCGAGGGGCTGCTCAACAGCTTTGCGCTCACGGCCGGGACGCAGGTGGGCACCGACTCCTACCTACGGCTTTCGGGCGGCGTCTGCCGGGGAGCCAACCGGGCGGCGCAGTCGCTGCCGGCCTGGTTCGGCGTCGCCGCCGAGTATCGGCCACGGGAGCGACTCTCGGCGGAGGTCTCCCTCACGCCGGGCTCCGCGCCCTGCCGTCGCATCGGCACCTTCGCGCAGATCTATCAGGTCGGCTTCGACCTCTACCGGGACTGGCGCTGGTAGCCGCTCCCGCGCGCCGAGCGACGGGAAGCTAAATCCCGAACTGCCGAAGGTGGTGGTCAGTGTGCTTCCACAGCAGCACGCCCCAGTCCTCGACGGACATGGTGCCGAAGATCGGATGGTCGCCCACCGGGGCCCCGGGCGCGGGGCGTCGCACTGCAGCAATGGCCGCGCGCAGGCGGGGCAGGTCGTCCGCCCAGGACTCCGGCACGCGGGCCAGGAGCTCTCGCGACGTCGGCGCGCCCTTGGGCATCGGCAGCACATGGAGGATCAGCCACTTCACGAGCCGGCGCAGCGGCATCGGCCGGCGCCGGATGTGCAGTTCCCCATTCGGCATCCGGAACGCCTCGGTCAGATGCGCAACCATCTGCGGCGCATTCATGCGACCCCAGCGCGCCGGCGCCTCGGGGCGCAGGCGGTCCAGGCGCGCGAGTGTGGCCTCGCGGACGGCGGGATCGTAGAGGGAGCGGGCCAAGGCAGGCTCTGGAACGTGGAAGCTACGGTGGAGCGTATGTCAGGAATCGGACCTGCGCCAGCACCCGGCGGTTACATTGCCGGGGATTCCCCTTTCTCATCGGACATGCGACTCGCGACTTCCCTTCGCGGCCTCCTGATGGCGGCCGCTGTCACCGCTCCCGTCCTCCAGGCGCAGGAGGAGCCGGCCGTCAGGAAACTCACCGCGGACTTCGGCTACGTGAACGTCAGCGGCAACACCAGCGTCACCTCACTGAGCATCGGCGACAAGTTCACCTGGACCAGGGCCCGCTGGAGCTTCGAGCAAACCTTCGGCATCGTCCGCGGCGAACAGGACGGCATCGAGAACACCAACAACCTGCGCGCCGGGCTGCGAGTGGACTACAGCCTCGGCGGGCTGTTCTCCGCCTTTGCGGCCTTGGCCTATGACCGCAACACTTTCGCCGGCATCAAGCGCCGCTTCGAGGAACAGGCCGGCCTTACCTGGCGCGCCGTGGGATCGCCGATCGACACGCTGCGCTTCGACGCCGGCTTTTCGCTCACGCAGCAGCGCTCCACCACGGACCAGGAGTCCGACTTCCCGAGCGGACGCGCGGCGGGTCTCTACAAACACGCCTTTTCCGACAGGGCATACTTCGAGCAGCGCGTCGAGTACCTCCCGAACTTCAAGACGCCGAACGACTGGCGTGTGAACGCCGAGTCGGCGCTGGTAGCCCCGATTTCTACGCACATCGGGCTGAAGGTGGGCTACACGCTCCGGTACGACAACCAGCCGGAACCCACCTTCAGCACGACGGACCGACTCTTCGTGACGTCAATCCAGGTCACCTACTGATCAGTTGCCGCCTGCCGACCACGGCGGCACGACACCGTTCATGCGCGCGTAGGCGATCAACTGCCCCAGGTGTTCGCCGTTGTGGTCAGCGTTGAAGTAGAGGAAGTGCCGGGCCGTAATCTGGGGCGGCCCGAAGAACGGGACCATCTTTTCCGGCTGGTCGGCGGGGAAGACCTCCACCGCAGCGCGAAAATGCGCGAAGGCCGCGCGCAGGTGCTGCACAATTGCCGCCTTGTCGGTGGTGCTCCGCTCGAGGCCGCGCAGGTCCACGCCCGCCGGCGGCTGCGCGCCAAGGCGGCCGGGCATCCCGTAGTTCGCGGAGGCCACGTGCAGCAGCACCTCGGCCACGCTGCGCACGCCCTCGCCCGGGCGCCAGGAGTACCTGTCCTGCGGAATCGCCTCGGCCAGCTGGATGTACTTGTCGGCCGACGACTGCATCACGGCCATGTACTCGCTGCGCCAGTCGCCGGACTGCGCGTGAAGGGCGGGCGCGAGCAACGCGACAAGCGCCGCGACGCGGATTGGTCGAATCGTCATCGGAACCTCCTGCTCAGGGTGGCAAGTACTGACGCGCCAAGCGTACCACGCTGGCTCCACGATCGCCATCTGGCGGCCCGGGGCCCGGCGGATTGCCCCACCGCCGGGAGGGATCCGCCGGGCGCTACCCCTACGGCCAGGGCAGCGGAATCACGGTGAAGCGCGAGCGTGTGGACGGGTCGTCCTCCCCGTCGAAGAACGTGCCGATCTCGCGCAGCGCCGACTCGCGCAGCGCCTGGTCGGCCAGCGGACCGCCCTCGGGCATCGCCGCCAGCCGCACCGAGAGCTGTCGCAGGTGCAGGGCCACCACCTGCCGGACATCGGCGGACGCACGCTGGTCACCCGCGCGGTCGAGCATCGTGTTGAGCACCACGCGCTGCACGGCACGCTTCAGGGCCTGGTCGTTCGGCGAGCGCGGCGTCGGCGTGTACCAGGTCCGGTCGAGAATCGTCTGCAGCACCTCGGCCAGCGTCGGCAGGTCCTGCGGATTCCGCGCGTGCTGGATGACGACGCGCTGCAGGCGGTTCCGTTCCATCAGGCCCTCAATCACCTCGGTCGCCAGGCCACCAGCCATCGCCTGTTGGTCCACGGTGGTCCCGGCGCGCTCCACCCAGTCCATCGTCGGATCGCCACCCGGCGGCACCGGCGGAATCATCGCCAGCACCCGCTCGGGAATCGCCAGCTGCGCGGGCTCCAGCGCGTCGAGCGCCATCGTCAGCGCACGCCGCTGCTCGGCCCCCGGCACAACGGTGGTCGGCGGCTGGCCATCCCCACGCAACGCGTAGCGGAAGTCCATACCCCCCACGGACATCACCACCCCGTCGAGCGAGTAGCGATGGTGCAGGTACACGTGCGTAAAGCGCATGGCGAGCAGGTACATTGGCTCGCCCGGCTGGATGGCACGCTCGTCGAACTTCTCCATCGCCACGCGCCGGACGGCCACGGTGCGATTCACGGCCTCGAACATCGTGCGCCCCTCGGTCCAGCGCGTGGCGCTCGGGATTGAGCCCTCGGCCCCGCTATGCTGGTCGGCGACGAAGCGCAGGCCGCGCCGCTGCCCCTCGGCGACGATCCTGGCGAGCCCCTCACGCTCGGCGGCGGCATTCGGATACCAGGTGTAGCCCCAGCGGATGGCCAGCGAGTCCCAGGCGCCGGCAAATGGGGCATAGGCCTTCGAGAGGTCCAGCTGGCCCTGTGCATCCACGGTCACCAAGGGCACCGGGTAGTCCATCACGGAGGCGCGATCGTTCGTGGCCGCGATGAAGTTGTGCGAGAGCCCCAGCGTGTGGCCGATCTCGTGCGCCGTGTGCTGGCGGCGCCGCGCCATCGCCAGGGCCTCGGCGCTCATGTTCAGGCCGCCCGGACCCGCCGCCGGCACCAGGCCGGCCCAGATGTTGAAGTCGATCAGGGAGCGGTACGAATCCATCCGCACCACGGAGCGGAGGATCTCGCCCGTGCGTGGATCCGAGAACGACGGACCCACCGACGGTCCCGGTCCGTTGCGGTGCACCCAGTAAATGAGGTTGTAGCGCGCATCCATCGGATCCGCGCCGGCGGGCAGGTCGCGCACCTGGAAGGCATTCCGGAAGCCCGCGGCCTCGAAGACCTTGCCCCACCAGTTGCCGCCCTCCCGGAATGCAGCACGATACGGCTCGGGAATCGCCGGATCGAGATAGTAGATGATCGGGTTCTCGGGCTCCACGAGCTGGCCGCGCTGGTACGCGGCGGGATCCTTGGGGACGAGGCGCCAGCGGTCGGCATAGCCACCGCGATAGGTGCCATCGAGGCCCTGCCCGAAATCGAGGAAGCTGGCGCCGAAGAAGCCGGACCGCGGATCAGCCTCGCGCGGCCGGAAGCCCTCGGACGAGGGCAGCGCGACGAGGGAGTGGTGCAGTTCGAACACGGGTGCCGACGCGTCGGCGGCAAAGCGCCGCAGGGTGCCGCCCGGGTTGTCCACGTTGAAGGTCAGGACCGCGTGGATCTCGGCGTTGCGCGGGAACGACTGGGTGCGTGACTCGTCGAACCAGCTGCGATTCGCATCCACGCGGGCGCTGCCCTGCTGGGCGCGCCGGAGGCCGTCGCCGACACCGTAGACATCGCTCAGGAAGTAGCTGGTGGCGTCCACGACGACGCGTCCGTCGGCCTCGCTCTCAATCGCGAACGACGCCGCGACGCCCCGCGGGAATGCCTCCGCGGCCGCACGCTGGCCGGCCTCATCCGCCCCGAGCGCCCGCGTGGTCCAGTTGTCCATCATCATCAGGATGCGCCGACCGCGGCGCTCAAAGCGGACGATGTCCGCTGCGCCAAGCTGGCCGCGGTCGAGTCCCAGCGACCCGACCCCGCCACCCGTGGCCAACACCACCTGGTGCAGGAGGTCCTGCCCCAGGCGCGCCGCCGGAATCTCGAGGAAGAGCTTGTTGCGGTCCGCGTCCACACGAACGCCAACGAGCGGCGACGGCTGCTGCGCGAAGGCAAGGGACGCGGCGGCAAGGAGCAGGACGACCGCGTGACGAAGGGAGCGAACACAAAGCATCGGGAAGGATCCGTGGAGTGGAATGACCAATGCTATCCCCTCCGCCCGTGGCTCGCTACGCTGGATTGCCGCCCGGAAGTGCGACGGGCCCCCGGGGCCCCGGGGGGCCCCCGGGGCGCCGCCCGCGGGGGGGGGAGAAGGTGGGGGGGGCACCCCCCGCGGGGCGGGGGGGGGG
>JAYQOZ010000110.1:0-5028 GCA_038145035.1 Gemmatimonadaceae bacterium
GTAGAAAAATCCGGATCGCTTCGTTTCGTCAGGCTTGCGCGATCCTGGGGCCGGCTCCATCGTTGAGGCGAGGTCAAAACCCAGAAGTGCCCCCCTGATTGGCCCAGAAGAGGCCCCTCACTCGCCCCATGCGGCGGGTAGGGGCCTTTTTCGTTGCCGGGAGTTCGTCGCTGATGGCATCTCAAGAGCAGCTCGCGAAGGAGCTCGGGCTCATCAACGCGCTGATCGAGGACATCCTCCAGCGGCGCGTGGTGAAGGGAGCGTACAACGGGCGGGAGTACTCGCTCCACAGCCTCAGCGACCTCTACGCACTCCGCGCGAGCCTCGAGCAGCAGTTGGCTGGCGCGACTGCGGGTGGTCGCCAGGTCCGTCAGGTCGTGCCGCGCGGATGAAGGGGGTCGGCGAGGGATCCGGCGTGACTCCTGTCCGGCCTGAGGTCGGATTGGTCGAGCGCGCGCAGACCGGGCATCAGGTGGCGGTCCGGATGTCGGTCATCGACAGGATGATCGATGCCGTGTCTCCGAAGCTGGGGGCGCAGCGGTATCTACAGCGGTTGCAGCAGGCGCGGATGGAGCAGGTCGCGGCGAGCTTCGGGTACGTTGGGGGGCGCACCGACCGCAAGTCGATGAAGGAATGGCAGCCGGCTTCCGGGTCGGCCGACGCTGACTTCCTGAATCAGCAGGTCACGCTTCGCGGTCGCTCCCGCGACCTCGTCCGCAACGCTCCGGTCGCCTCCGGTGCGGCCAACACCGCAGTGACCAACGTGGTCGGCACCGGGATCCGTCTGTCGGCAGAGATCGACCACGAGTATCTCGGGCTCACGCCGGAACAGGCGCAGGCGAAGCAGAACGAACTCGAGCGGCTGTGGCGCACGGTCAAGAACCAGTTGGATTGGGAAGGCGACGTCGAGTCGCAGACCGAGATGCAGGCGCTGGTCTATCGGTCGCTGTTCGAATCCGGGGACATCCTCGTGATCCGGCGCAACCGGATGGATCCAGGGAATCTGCTCGGCACGAAGGTGCAGCTGATCGAAGCGGACCGGGTTTCGAATCCGAATTGGAACATGGACACCGACCGGGTCGCCGGTGGTGTGGAGGTAGATGGGTCAGGTCGCACCGTGGCGTATTACGTCGCGAACCGGCATCCGGGTGACCTGCGCTTGGAGGAGGTAACGAGTTGGACCCGTGTCCCGAAGTTCGGGCGCGGGGGACTCGCGCTCTCACGGCTCATCTTCGACAAGCGGCGTCCAGGTCAACGCCGGGGCGTACCCAGCCTCGCCCCCATCATGGAGCCGATCAAGCAGATCACTCGGCTCACCGACTACGAGCTCATGTCGAGCGTGGTCGCGTCGATGTTCACCGTCTTCGTCAAGTCGGAGAATCCGGCCACGGGGGCGCTGCCTGTCGCGCCGGTCGGCGAGACGGACGTTCCGGATGCGGGCGAGATCTATATGCCGGGTGGTGGGTCGGTCATCGACCTCAAGCCGGGCGAGGACATCTCGATCGCGGACCCCACTCGACCGAACGGCGCGTTCGCCCCGTTCTTCGAGGCGCTGGTTCAGCAGATCGGGATGAGCCTCGAGATCCCCTTCGAAGTGCTGATGCATCGCTACCAGAACAGCTACTCGGCGGCGCGGGCCGCGATGCTCGACGCCTATCGGTTCTTCCTGCATCGGCGCGCGTTCCTCTCGCAGAACTTCTGCCAGCTCGAATACGAGTGGGTCATCCACGAGGCGGTGGTGCTCGGGCTGATCGACCTGCCGGGGTTCCTCACGGACCCGATGGCGCGGGCGGCGTGGCTCGGGAGCAACTGGGTCGGGCCGGCGATGACGCAGATCAACCCCAAGGACGACGTGGACGCCGCGATCGCGCGCATCGACGGCGGCATCAGCAATCGCAAGATCGAAACCGCATCGCTCATGGGCATGGATTGGGACCGCGAGGTACAGCCACAGCGTGAGCGCGAGAAAGAGATCCTCGAGGAGGCCGAGATGGACTTCGCGGCCAAGTCCTCCGGAGCCGCCAAGCCGGCGGTGGCCGAGGGCACCTCGGGAGGTCAGCAGACGACCCCCGGTCGCGAGGAGGACGCAGCGTGAAACTGGTTCGCCAGTACGTAGACACAGTCCAGTGGGCGATGCTGGAGGAGTACGTGGAGCTCATCGCCGCGATCACCGACCGTGATGCGGAGTTTCAGGCGCAGAGCGCGGAGGCGATCGAGCGCCGGTTCGGGTCGTTCGTGGAGGGGACACGGGAGGCCACGGTCCGTGGATCCGTGGGCATCCTTCCGGTGACGGGGCCCCTGTTCCGCTACGCCAACCTCTTCACCGCGATGAGCGGAGCGACGTCGTTCGAACGGCTCGCGGCAGACCTGGGGACACTGGAAGACGATCCGCGCGTGAAGCAGATCGTCCTCGAGGTGAACTCTCCGGGTGGCGAGGTGGACGGGACGGCAGAGACGGCCGAACTGATCCGGAACGCGAAGAAGCCGGTCACCTCCTACATCAGCCACCTCGGCGCGAGCGCTGGCCTCTGGGTCGCCGCAGCTGCCGGCAAGGTCTACGCCTCTCCGACGGCGATGGCCGGATCGGTCGGTGTGGTGAGCCGGCTCCGTCGGGTCAGGAACCGCGACAACGTGCAGGAGATCGAGATCGTCTCCAGCATGACGCCGAAGAAGCGGATGGACGCCTTTGCGGAGGACGAGGAGGGCGCCAAGGCTCGGGCCGAGATCCAGGGCCGAGTGGACGACATGGCGCTCGTCTTCATCGAAGCGGTCGCCAACTACCGCGGCATCTCGCCGGAGCAGGTCATGGCGACCGAGGGCGGGATGTTCGTAGGGCAGAAAGCCGTCGAGGCGGGGTTCGTGGACGGCATCACGACGCTGGAGAACCTCATCCAGGGTCTTCAGGGATCGGAGCGTGGGAGCTCCGGCCCGGTTCTCTATTCGGCCGGACTTCCCGGCACCAATCACACCCAGGAGGAACCAATGGAAATCACTCGAGCCTTCCTCGAGGAAAACCATGCCGATCTCGTGGCGGCGATCCGCGACGAGGGCGCGGAGGCAGGTCGAGCCGAGGGCGTCACCGCCGGCCGCGAGCAGGAGCGCGAGCGCATCCTCGGGATCATGTCGATCCCGGCCGCCGGCTTCGAGGAGATGCAGCGCGAGCTCATGGCCGATCCGTCGGTCACGCGCGGAGAGGCCGCTCTGCGGATCCTCGACGCCAAGGGCCAGCAGGAGTCCCGCCGCCGGCAGGCAGAGAAGGACAACCTCAACGCCGACGAGGCAGCGCTGGAAGGCGTGAAGACGACGGCATCCGAGGGCGAAGTCGTGGAGGGCGCGGAGGAGGAAGTCGTCGCGAACGCCATCCTCGGGCACGTCAAGCGGTACCAGACCCTCACGGCGGCTCAGTAAGCGTCGGTCCGGTCACACCAGAGTCACCATCCCTATTCAACTCTGACGGAGCTATGGAATGAGCATCGGAGCAGAGTTCCGGACCGAAACCTACGATCCGGACAACCTCATCGCAGGACACAAGCCGCCCGCGAAGGCGGTACCCATCACCCTCGTGGACGGCCAGGTCGTCGTTCGCGGTAGCGTCCTCGGGCGCGTCACCGCGACCGGCAAGTACCTCCTGTCCCTGAACGCCGCGGTGGACGGCTCGCAGGTCGCTCGCGCGATCGCCGCCGAAGCCGCCTCCCCCTCGGGTGCGGACGCAGAGATGCTCGCGTACCTCGAGGGCGAGTTCAATCAGGACAAGCTGACCTTCGGCACGGGTCAGACGATCGCCAACACCAAGGCCGATCTGCAGGACGTGAACATCTACATCGTGGACCCGGTCACCAAGACGCCGGTCTGACGATCCCTGACGCATAGGTGGGCTCGCCCACCTCAGTTGAACTCTCACGGAGACACCAACCGTGGCAATCGACCTCTACACGACAGCCCAGCTGAACCGGACCGTGCGTCAGATCGACGTCGATCCGGCAGCTTGGCTGCTCGGCCGCTTCTTCCCGATCTCTCAGGAGAGCGAGGACGAAGAGATCCACTTCGACGTGGAGAACGAGCAGCCTCGTATCACCCCCTTCGTATCCCCGCTTCGTGCGGGGCGCATCGTGGAGCGCGAAGGGTACACCACGCGGACCTTCAAGCCGGCCTACGTGAAGGACAAGCGGGTGTTCGATGAGAACGCCCCGATCAAGCGTTGGATCGGCGAGGCGCCTCTCGGGAACCTGAGTGGCGCAGAGCGCATCCAGCGCCTCCTGGCGCAGGCGCTCGCCAACCAGAACCGGATGTTCACCCGGCGCGAGGAAGTCATGGCGTCGGAGATCCTCCGGACCGGATCCGTCACCATCAGCGGTGAAGGGTTCGACGACGTCGTGGTGGACTTCCAGCGCGCGGCGGCCCTGACCGTCACGCCGCTGACCGGCACGGCCCGGTGGTCGCAGGCGGGCGCGACCCCGGTGGATGACATCGAGGACTGGGCGCAGCTGGTCTACGACAACGGCGGCGGCATCGCCACCGACGTGGTCGTCGCGCCGGACGTGTGGCAGGCCATGCGCGTCCACTCGCAGGTCGTCGCCCTGCTCGACACCCGCCGGGGCTCCGAGTCCCGCGCGGAGACGGGGCCGCTGTCGGCCATGCGCGTCCGCAACCCGGGCGCGATCGGGGACTTCAACATCTGGGTCTACCAGGACAACTACATCAACGAGGACGGCAGCGCCGGCCTGATGATGCCGTCCGGTACGGTCCTCCTGATCAACGGCTCCGGCCTCGAGGGCACCCGTCACTACGGGATGATCAAGGACTACAAGGCGAACTTCTCCGCGCAGCGGTGGTTCGCGAAGAGCTGGGAGGAGGAGGATCCCTCCCGCAGGCTGCTGCTCGGGCAGAGCGCGCCGCTGGTGGTGCCTTACCGGCCCAACAGCTCGCTCGGAGCCGAGGTCCTGAACGGCGGGCCGTAACCGCCGTGATGGTCCCTGATTGATCGCGGGGGGGTCGGGTTCCGACCCGCGGGGCGGGGGGTGGGGGGGG
>JAYQOZ010000110.1:5038-7524 GCA_038145035.1 Gemmatimonadaceae bacterium
TGGTCCTGACCGGGGGGCCTAAACCGCGGTTATGGCCCCTTATTGCGGGCGGGGGGGGGCGGGTCCCCCCCCGACCCCCCCCGATTCGTTTCCCCCCCTGAGAGCGCGAGGAAAACATGGCGAAGGACAGAGTCACCCTGAGGGCGATGCAGACCATCCGGCGAACGTCGGACGACGAGTCGAAGCGCACCACGGGCATCAACCAGAAGTGGATCATCCCCGGTGCGGGCACTGCGGTGTTCACGACCACTCGCGAGCGGGCCGACGCGCTCATCGCGGCGGGCCACGCCGTGGAGATCGGCGCGGACGTTCGTTCCGTGAAGCGCCCGGTCGCGCCGCCCAAGGATGACGCTCCGACGGAGCAGGCGTTGCCGATGGACTTTCCGTACCGGCAGCAACTGGTCACCGCCGGGCTCCAGACGGTCGAGGCCGTCGCGACGTTCCCCGACCTGACCGAGATCAGCGGCATCGGTGAGGCCTACGCCAAGCGCATCGTGGAGCATCTCCAGAAGATGCACGAGGACGAGGCGGCCTGATGGCATTCCTCCCCTTCTGGGACGAGAGCCTCACGGACGAGGTCGTGGAGCTCACCAACGGCTCTCTGGTCGAGTACCGCGGCGCGCAGTTCCAGATGCACTGCGAGTCCCCCACGGCCGAGGTGTTGACCGCCTTCGAAACGACGGCTCGTGGCATCGCCGTCGTTCTGATCGGCGCCAGGTCGAGGTTCCCGGCGGTGATTGAGCGCGGGGACCTGATCACCGTCGATGGCGACGACTACGTGATCGGTGACTACCGGCACTCGGACGACGGCGAGGACATCTTCGTCTACCTGACCCGCACGACACGGACCGGATTCTGATGGCGAGCATCGAACTCCAGATCGGAGCCGCGATCGAGGCGCGCCTGAACGTCGCGTCCGTGACACTGCCGGGCGGCGTGAAGACGCCCCCCGCCGGCCTCACGGTCGTGCGCGAGAAGCTCGGGACGATCTATCCGACGGACGTGAAGGACGGGCCGCTGATCAACGTCTCGGCGATCGGCCAACCCCAGATCACGCGCGACCACTGGAAGTCTCCGGTCACGAAGCGGATCGGAGAGGTCCTCCTCGGGATCTACGCGCTGGCCGAAGCGGACAAGGGCGCCGTGGTGACGGACCCGGCCTACCTGTGGGCGATCCACGCGCTGCAGAGCGAGCCGACGCTGGGTGGTATCTGCAACTACATCAGCGAGGAGGCGATCGACGTGGAGTACACCATGTTCGGTGACTCCTCGGACATCGTGGCCGCGCGCGAGGTGAAGCTGTGGGTCTACTTCCACACGCGCACTGACGACCCAGAAGTGAGGGCGAATCCATGAGTGACAGCAAGGTGACGGTGACGATCCGTGAGGGCTATACGGGCCATCACCACATGGGCCGCGAGGTCCAACCGGGCGAGCAGATCGAAGTCTGGCTCGACCAAGCAGCGTTCTTGGAGCGAGTCGGCGCGATCGAACCGCTGAAGCGCACCTCGGGCCGGAAGAAGAAGGAATCTGATGAGCAGTCGGAGCCGCCGGCGACGGAGCCGGAAGAAGAGGCTCCCGACGGTACGACCACTGAGGGCTGACGAGCAGCCTTCATAACCGGAGAGCCAGATGTCGATCACACCTTCGAACACCAACCTGATGCTGGGCGCGGGCCAGCTCTGGTTCAACCGTGCCGATGCGGACAAGGGCTATGCCCACCTCGGCAACTGCACGTCCTTCGAACTCAGCTTCGAAGACACCGTGCAGAAGGTCATCAACCGGATGACCAGCGCGCTCGGGACGTATCGCAAGATCGTCTCGGAGCGTGTCGCGAACGTCAGCATCACCGGCCAGGAGTTCAATCCGGACAACATCGCGCTGGTCGCGTCCGGCTCGGTCGGTGCGCTGTCGCAGGCGGGTTCGACCGCGACCGGCGAGGTCCTCGCGACCGCGGCGCAGGCGACCGGCGAGCGCGCCTACCAGACGGCGTTCCGCAACATCAGCGCCATCACCATCAAGCAGGGCGCGTCCACGCTGATCGCGGGGGACGACTACACGGTCGAGGACGCCGTCCTGGGCCTGATCACCTTCCACACCTCCGGCGGCCTGTTCGTTGCCGGCACCCAGATCGACATCGACTACACCTACGCCGCGGACACCTCTCCGACGGTCGCGGGTGGCGCCGTGAACACGATCGAAGGGTCGCTGCTCTTCGTGGGCGACCCGGCGGCCGGCGGCGCGATGGACATCAAGATCCACCGCTTCAGCGTGGAGCCTGAGGGCGGCCTCGAATTCATCGGCGATGACTTCTTGGATTGGACCCTCAGCGGCGAGGCGCTGGACGACTCCACGAACAACCCGAACTACCCGTTCTGGCAGCTCGTGGACAGGCAGGACTATCGCTGACGCCCTGACCGGGTTTTCCAGCGGGTGAATGGAAACGGCCCGGTGCGGGGAAGGGGCTCCCGCCCCCGGGCGGGTAA
>JAYQOZ010000111.1:0-7497 GCA_038145035.1 Gemmatimonadaceae bacterium
CGCGCTGGGGCCGCGGGGGGGGGGGGCGGGGGCGTGCCGGCCGCGGCTACCCGGCCCCCCCCTCCGGCGTCGTCATCGGGGCGGAGCCGCGCACATTCGTGGCCGAGGGGTCGCGGGCGTTGCTGCTCATCCACGGCTACAACGATTCGCCACGATCGCTCGAGGGCATCGCCGCACGCGCGCACGCCGCCGGCTGGACCGTGCGCCTGCCGCTGTTGCCGGGACACGGCCGATCGCTCGAGGACTGGGGCGACTGGACGGCCCAGGAGGCGATTGCCCTCGTGCGCGACGAGTTCGACACGCTGCGTCAACAGTACGGAACCGTCGTGGTCGGTGGGCTCTCCATGGGCGGGGCGCTGGCTGCCTGGGTGGCTGCCGAGGCGGAGCCGGCGGGACTGCTGCTGTATGCCCCGATGCTGTTCGTGCCGCGGCCGATGCAGCTGGCGGTGAGCACCGCGCGGCTCTGGAACCTGGCGACCAAGTACCTGATTGGCGGCGGCGGACGCTCGATTCACGACCCGGTGGCCAAGCGTGCGCAGATCTCCTACGGCTGCTCGACCCGCCGTTCGCTGGAGGCGGTCGAGCGCATCGCCGTCGGCACGGCCGTGCGGTTGGGCTTCGTGAAGGCGCCACTGCTGTTCGTGCAGTCCGAGGAGGACAACCGCCTGCCGATGGACCAGAGCCGGCGCGCCCTGGCACGCCTCGGCTCCGGGGACCGGACGGTGCATTGGGTCCGAGGAGCCGGGCACGTGGTCACGGTGGACTACGGCTGGGAGGCCGTCGCGGCGACGACCGTGGACTGGCTTACGGCGCGTTTCCCGGCGGCCGGTTAGATTGCGGCGTCACCCTTCGCTGGACGTACGAATGGCCGAGATTTCCTGTCAGCGCTGCGGCGCGACCAAGCCAGGCTTCGAGCGCGCGCCCTTTCCCGGCGCCATCGGGGCGCGGATTCTCGACGGAACCTGCCCGGCCTGCTGGCAGGACTGGCTGAAGCAGCAGACCATGCTGATCAACCACTACGGCCTGAACGTGATGGATCCGCAGGCCCGGCAGTTCCTGACGCGCAACATGGAAGCCTACCTGTTCCGGAGCGGGCAGCAGGACGAGGTGGACACCTCGAAGCAGGGTACGATCAGCTATTGAGCGGCACGCCGGCGCCTGGGTGATTGACTATAGTATCACATTGATACTTATTTAGCGGGATGCCTGCGTCTTCCGCTCCCCGGATCGTGGTGGCCTGTTGCTCCGTCGTGGACGGAGGGCTCGCGCTGCTGGTGCGTGGCGATAGCGGTCGAGGGGCGGAGCGCCTGCCCCAGGCCCCCGTGCCCCGCAGCGGGACGCTGGAGTCCGTGGCGGATCGGCTGGTGATCCAGGCCGCCGGCGTGGCCCCGACCTGGCGGGCGCAGGGCGGCGGGCTGCTGGAGGGCGGTCTCACGGTCGTCGTCGCGGCGGTGGTGCCGATGGGTACCGCGCCCATCGCCGGCCATCGATGGATCCCCGTGGCACGCGCGAAGGCGGAGACCGCCGCGGCCCTGCGGCTCGCTCTCGGCGTGATTCGCGACCGGCTCGACCAGGATCCCATCGCCTTCCGGCTCTTGCCGTCGCCCTTTGCCCTTGGGGAGCTGCAGCAGGTCTATGAGCTGCTCCTGGGCCGTCGCCTGCACAAGGCGAGCTTCCGACGGGCATTGCTCGCGGCGCACCTCATTGCACCGACGGATGCGTGGCGCAGCGAAGGTCGGGGCCGACCGGCCCAGCTCTACCGGTACCACCCGCGCCGCCGCCGCCCCGGCCAGCGACCCCTGCGCTTCGAGCTGCTGCACTGAGCCGATGCCGCCCGCAACACAACAGTGACGCGCCCCCCTCTTGCCAGTGGAACTTATTAGTTGCAATGTGTACTTAACGGCAAAAGGAGGGTCCATGCTCGGCTACCTCGATGCCCTGATTCAGGCGCTCTCGGTGCGCGATCACCCCGAAGCGGAGCGGTTGCTGGCCCATCCGCTGGCGCGGCTGTTGCCCGACGGCGTCCGCGAAGAGGCCCTCGCCCTGGCCTCGGATGTCGGCGATCCGCTCGCCGCCCCGCTCCAGGCCCTGGTACTCCGCCGGCACACAGCGGAACTGCTTCGCGATGCCTCGGAGCCGGCGGACGCCGCTCCACCCGCCGCTCGGCCCAGCGTACTGGCGCCACCCCCGAGCACGCGGCGCGGCGCGCCACACCAGCAGATGGAGCTCCCGCTCTCTGCCTAGCCGATACACACGAGGCCCCCGCGCGCCGCATAGCGCGGGGGCCGCATCCCGTGGCCCGCCGGACGGTCAGACCTTCACGACGTCAGCAGCCTGCGGTCCCTTCTGCCCATCGACAATCTCGAACTCGACGGAGTCGCCCTCGGCCAGGGACTTGAAGCCGGAAGACTGGATTGCACTGAAGTGGACGAACACGTCGGGGCCGCCTTCGCGCTGGATGAAGCCAAAGCCCTTGGCGTCATTGAACCACTTCACGGTGCCGCGGATGCGAGCCATCTCGGGCGAGCTCCTGCAGGTAGGTGGGTGGGTGTCAGGCCGCGCCAGCGATGTAACGGGCAAAGCGACCACAGGTCTCGCACTTCAACGTGACATGGGATCTGGGCGGCGGCGGCACCACCCGAGGCTCCCGCTCGATGGACCCCGTGCAGGACGGGCAGCTGAGCGGGTCGCCATTGCGATCACTCGCGATAAGGTGGAGGGCCTGGGCGGGATTGTACGAGTTGGGTCGCGGCTTCCGCATGGGGGTCTCCGGCTAAGTGCACAGGTGGGGACCGTCAAGCGACGGTCCCCAAGCGTTTACCGAAAAATAACCCAAAATTCCGTAAATCAAAGCCTGTTCAGCATTTGGGCGCGACGGGAACGTCAAATTATCGAGAGCATGACCTAGGGCACTGTATAAATCATTACAGGAGAATAGTTTCGCGACATCCAGCCGACCACGAATCCGACGTCGCGAATAACTGACAATTGTGCCGATTTCCGGACTACATGGCCGGAGGCGGCGGGCACCCGTCGCGCTGTCGTGTATCGGCGACGCCGAGGATCTTCCAGGTTCCGCCCTCGCGCGCGAGCACGAACGCATCGACGCCGCAATGCGAGAATCGCTCGCCGGCGAAGAACCAGTAGGGCACCAACACCGTCGCGAGCCCGCCGTTCTCCATCACGGTCGGAGCGCCGAGGCGTTCGTCGAGCAGCAGTCCCTCGGCCGCCCGTGCCACGCCCCCGATCCAGTCATCGATCGCCGCACGCTGCACGCCCGCCGCCGTGACGGATTGCAGCGCCGCACCGGCGGCGAATGATCCGCGCATGGCCGCCGTGTCCCGCGCCCGCATGGCATCGAAGAGTCGCGTGACTACCGCATAGGCGGCCTCGGCATCGGTCGACTGCGCACGGGCGGCGCCGGGCGCGACGCCGAGGATGGCCGCGAGGGCCGCGCGGGCCGCGGCCGTGAGGTGACGAACGACGGACATGGATGCTCCGGTTGGGGGACGGTCTACGCGGACAGGACGGGCAGGGCGCGGATTCGTTCCTGCCATTCCCGGGGGCCGGTCTCATGCACGTTGTGGCCCGCCGCATCCACGGCGACGGTCACCGGCATCTCCTCGACCTCGAACTCATAGATCGCTTCCATCCCGAGGTCCGCAAAGGCCACGATGCGCGACGCGCGAATCGCCTTCGATACGAGGTAGGCGGCGCCGCCCACCGCCATCAGATACGCGGCCTTGTGCCGGCGGATGGCCTCGAGACCCGTGGGCCCGCGCTCCGCCTTGCCGACCATGGCGATCAGTCCCGTCTCGGCCAGCATCATCTCCGTGAACTTGTCCATACGCGTCGCGGTGGTGGGCCCGGCCGGTCCGACCGCCTCGTCACGCACGGGATCCACCGGGCCCACGTAGTAGATCACGCGGTTGGTGAAGTCGACGCCCGCCGGCAGCCCTTGGCCACTGGCCAGGCAGTCCGCGATCCGTTTGTGCGCCGCGTCGCGGCCGGTCAGCAGCCTGCCGTTCAGCAGCAGGCGGTCGCCCGCCTTCCAGGAGGCCACGATCTCCGGCGTGAGTGTGTCGAGGTCCACGCGCTTCGCGTTCACGTCCGGCATCCAGGTGACGTCGGGCCAGTCCGCGAGACTGGGCACCGGGAGCGAGGCCGCGCCCGTGCCGTCGAGGTAGAAGTGCGCGTGCCGCGTGGCGGCGCAGTTGGGAATCATCGCCACCGGCTTGGAGGCCGCGTGCGTCGGATAGTCGAAGATCTTGATGTCCAGCACCGTCGAGAGTCCGCCGAGCCCCTGCGCGCCGATGCCCAGGGCATTCACCTTGTCGTGCAGCTCGATGCGGAGCTCCTCGATCTTGTCCTGCGGGCCCCGGGCCTTGAGCTGCGCCATGTCGATCGGCTCCATCAGCGATTCCTTCGCCATGAGCATGGCCTTCTCCGCCGACCCGCCGATGCCGATGCCGAGCATGCCCGGCGGGCACCAACCCGCACCCATCGTCGGTACCGTCTTGAGCACCCAGTCGACGATGGAGTCGCTGGGATTCAGCATCACGAACTTCGACTTGTTCTCGGAACCGCCGCCCTTGGCCGCGAGCTTCACCTCGAGGCGGTCGCCGGGCACGAGCTCGTAGTGCACGACCGCCGGTGTGTTGTCGCGCGTGTTCTTCCGGCCGAAGGCCGGATCGGCGACGATGCTCGCGCGCAGCGTGTTGTCCGGATGCAGGTAGGCGCGCCGCACGCCCTCATTCACCATATCCTGCACGGACATCGTCGCATCCCAGCGTACGTCCATGCCGACCTTGAGGAATACGACCACGATGCCCGTGTCCTGGCAGATCGGACGGTGCCCCTCGGCGCACATGCGCGAGTTCGTCAGGATCTGCGCGATGGCGTCCTTGGCGGCAGGCCCCTGCTCCAGCCGATAGGCCTCGGCAAGCGCCCGGATGTAGTCGAGCGGGTGGTAGTACGAGATGTGCTGCAGCGCGTCGGCAATCGACTGGACGAAGTCGTCCTGGCGGATGGTGGTCGGCATGGGGGAGAATCTAAAGGGTCCGAGGCCACGGGCTCCGGGAATCCATGGCGATGACCTATAGATGGACGGCGCACCCTCCGTCACCGCGCTACCGCCGGGTCCGCTCCCGCGCGACACCCTGGCGGCGCGCTCCGGACGTGGGCCGGCTTCGCGCCGGCGTGGCGCCGGGCGCGTCGGACCTGCCGCCGCCGCTCAGTCCCAGCGGTGCGACCGCCTCCACACCCGGCGTTCGAGTCGCCAGCTGCGCTTCGTGGAGAACTCGGCCTCGGCGTTCGGAAACAGCTCAGCGTCCTCCACGGCGTCGGCGAAGTCATTGCCCTTGGCCGAGGTGTTGTCCGCGAAGTGCAGGATCTCCGCCTCGAGCGTCATCGGTCGTACGGCGGCGCCGAACTCGGGCACGCCGTGGTGCGACTGGATGAAGTGGTGCAGCTCCAGGCGCTGCTCCTCACTGAGCTGGTCCGCGCGCGCGAGTGTGGCGAGCCGTGTCTCGAGCATCAGCGACCCGAGCACGATGTGGCCCAGCAGCTGTCCGGCGCGGGTGAAGGCGAAGCCGGCGAGCTCGACGGCATAGGCCTCGACCTTTCCGATGTCGTGCAGCAGGGCTCCGGCGGTGACCAGGGGCAGGTTGCCACCCATCGTGTTCACGGACGCCCGCGCGATCTCCGCGACCTCGCAGGTGTGCTGCAACAGGCCGCCGACCATCGCGTGGTGCCCGCGCGTGGCGCCGGGCGTGCGCGCGAACGCGACGCGGAACGCGTCGTCGGCGAAGAAGAGGTCGACGGCCCGCCGCAGCGACGGCGGCATCTCTGACCGCCAGGCGTCGACACGGGCCCAGAGCTCCAGTTCGGGCACGGCCGAGCGCGGGAGGAACTGCTCGAGGTCGGCGCCGGCGGTGGGCACCACGCGCGGCGCGGTCGTCAGCTTGATCTGCCGCCGCCCGAGGTACTCCTCGATGACGCCGATGACCTGTACCACCTGCCCTGGGCGGACGCCCTGGACGGCCGGCACCATCTCCTTCCAGACGTTTGCGCCGATGGTGCCGCTTGCGTTGCCGAGCTTCAGCGCGACGAACGGATCGCCGCCCTTGGTGGTCTTGTCCTCGCGTTCACGCACCAGCAGTTCGTGCTGGAGGCGATCGCCGGCAGCAAGACGGGCAAGATCCAGGGGCGGCATCGCGCGCGGCCCTCAGCTCTCGAACACGATGTCACCGTCGTCCGCCACACCGATCTCGCCGGTGTAGTCGCAGACGCCGCAGGTCTTGGTCGCGACCCAGGTCGCGCCGAGCTCCTCACGGATCGCTACGGACGCGGCCTTCACCGTGAGCTTTCGGTATGAGTACTCCTGGCAGTGCGAGCAGGCGTGCGCCTTCGCGATGCGCTCGACCCGTTCCTTCGAGATCTTGGCTTTAGTCACGGCGTCCGCGTGGTTAGGGCGTACTCCCGCCGCCGGTGCCCGTCGCACCGGTGGCGCGCAGCAGCTCCTTGATCCCGCCGATGGCGCCGAGCACGCCCTTCGCCTCCGCGGGCAGGAAGATCGTCGAGCCCTTGCCGGCGGCCAGCAGCGGCAGTGCCTCGAGGTACTTGAGTCCGAGCAGGTAGGTCGCGGCCTCGCCCGGCGGCAGTGCCGCCGTGACACGGCGCACGGCCTCCGCCTCCGCGTCGGCCATCGCCAGGCGGGCCTCGGCCAGACCCTGCGCGCGGAGGATGGCGGCTTCCTTTTCGCCCTCCGCCTTGCGGATCTGGGACTCGCGGTGGCCTTCGGCCTCAAGCACGGCCGCGCGCTTCGACGCTTCGGCGTTGGTGACCGCGGCCCGCCGTTCGCGCTCGGCGCGCATCTGCAGTTCCATGGACTGCTGGATGTCGCGCGGGGGCTCGATGCTCTGCAGCTCCACGCGCGTGACGTCCACGCCCCAGCCGATGGACGCCTCCTCGATGGTGACGCGCATCTTCTGGTTGATCATGTCGCGCGAGGCCAGCGTCTGGTCCAGCTCGATCTCGCCGACAATGTTGCGTAGCTGCGTGCGCGTGATCGTCTCGAGGGCGTAGGGCAGGTTCTGCACCGCGTAGGTCGCCTTCTGCGGGTCGGCGATGCGGTAGTAGAGCACCGCGTCGATGTCGATCGTCACGTTGTCCTTTGTGATGACCGGCTGCGACGGGAAGTTGAGCACCTGCTCGCGGAGGTCGATGCGCGAGCTGGTGGTGGAGGTGATGCGCTTGAGGCCCGTGACATCGCTCTCGAAGAAGCGGACGTCGATGGCCTTGGGGCGCTCGATGAACGGGATCAGCAGGTTGAGGCCGGAGCGGGCCAGGCGGTTGAACCGGCCCAGTCGCTCGACGACCAGCACCTCCGCCTGCCCGACGATGCGGACGCTCTTCACGAGCAGCGCCGCGACACCGACGACGACGATTCCGATGACCGCTTCCATGGATGCCTCCGGGGGGATGGCTGATAGTAGC
>JAYQOZ010000112.1:0-7446 GCA_038145035.1 Gemmatimonadaceae bacterium
CCTGCGTGTAGCGCGACGAGGAGAGGCCGTACGTCACGCCGTTGTTGATGCGGAAGGCCTCATCGGCATCCTGCACGCGGATCACCGAGAGCACGGGGCCGAAGATCTCCTCTTGCTCGAGGCGGCTGCCGGGCGTCACGTCGGTGAAGATCGTGGGCTCGAAGAACCAGCCCTTCTCGAGCCCCTTGCCGGTGGCCCGCTGTCCGCCCAGGGCAAGCGTCGCGCCCTCGGACAGGCCGATCTCCACGTAGCGCTGGATCTTGGCGAGGCTTTCGGCGTGGATCACCGGACCCACTTCAGTGCCTGCCTTGCGCCCATCGCCGAGCACCAGGGCCTTGGCGCGGGCCTTGAGCATCTCGAGGAACGCATCGTGGATGCCGTCCTGCAGGATGAGGCGGCTCGTGGCGGTGCAGCGCTGGCCGGTGGTGCCGAAGGCGCCCCACAGGACGCCGTCGAGCGCCAGGTCCAGCTTCGCGTCGTCCAGCACGATCTGCGCGTTCTTGCCACCCATCTCGAGCGAGAGCCGCTTGTGCAGGCGGCCGCAGGTCTCGCCGACCTTGCTGCCCGTCTCGGTGGAGCCGGTGAACGACACCAGCGCGACGTCCGGATGCTCCACGATGGCCTTTCCGACCTCACCATCGCCGTGCACGAGCTGGATCACCTCCGGCGGCAGGCCGGCCTCGAGCAGGATCTCGACGAATACGTGCCCCGTGTGCGGCACGTCCTCGGCGGGCTTGAACACCACCGCATTCCCGCAGACCAGCGCCGGGAAGATCTTCCAGGTGGGGATGGCCAACGGGAAGTTGAACGGCGTGATGATACCGGCCACGCCGATGGGGCGGCGGTAGGACATCGCCCACTTGTTGCGCAGCTCACTGGGCACGGTGTGCCCGAAGAGCCGGCGGCCCTCGGTGGCGGCGTAGAAGGCGGTGTCGATGCCTTCCTGCACGTCGCCGCGAGTTTCGGCGAGCGGCTTGCCCATCTCGCGGGTCATGAGGTCCGCGAGTTCCTCCTTGCGCGCGATCATGATCTCGCCGACGCGGCGGAGGATGTCGCCGCGGGCCGGCGCCGGGCTGCGCTTCCATTGCGCAAAGCCCTCGCGGGCGCTGGCGACGGCCTTGGCGACATCGGCGGCGCCGGACAGCGGGAAGCGCCCGATCGCATCGCCGGTGTCTGCCGGATTCGTATTGTCCTGATACTTGCCGGTGGACGGCTCTACCCACGCCCCGGCGATGTAGTTGTGGAAGTTCCTCATCTCGGAAAACTACCGCGGGGCCATCCTCCGAAACACCGCCGGACGCCTCAGGCCTCGCAGGCCCAGGTCACGGGATGGTCGGCCGTGGGAATGGCGTAGCCGACGCGCGGCAGGACGTCGAGCGCACCCAGAACCAGCCCCCAGAGCAGGAGCAACAGCGAGAGCACGTGGGCGCGGGCGGCGCGGTGCCGGAAGGTCCACACTGCGGACCAGGCGCCACTCACGACGACCGTGGCGACGGCCGCGAGATAGGCGTACAGCCCGAGCCCGCAGCGCGCGGAGTACGGCCAGAAGATGATGCCGACGCCCACCGCCACCGCGAGCGTGAGGCGGAAGTACACGCCGAAGCTGCTGGTGCCCGCCGTCGGAAGCCCGAGCGCCGAGGGCGCGGCCATCGCGGCAGGACGTGCCCCAGCCGGCGCGGCGGCCGGCGCTGTACTTCCGGCGGCCAGCGGATCCGCCGGCCCCTGCTTCGCCATCGCGGCGTCGATCTTCCTGAGCTCCGCCTCCCAATCACGGTCCGCCATCAGTGCTCCCGCGCCAGCCCGTGGCGCTCGATCTTCTTGTAGAGGTTGGACCGCGGCATCTCCAGCACCCGCGCCGTTTCGGCCACGTTCCAGTCGGACTCCCGCAGCTTGGCGAGCAGGAACGCGCGTTCCGCCGCCAGCTTGAACTCCTCGAAGGTGCGGCACTGTTCCAGCGCGCCGAGGCCGGCGCTGCCATCGCCGGCGCGCGAGCCCACCAGCCGGTCGACGTCGGTCCGCGTGATGCGGGGGCCGCTCGAGAGGATCAGCAACCGTTCCACGGTATTGCGGAGTTCGCGCACGTTGCCGGGCCAGTCGAGCGCGGCGAGCCGGTCCATGGCGTCGACGTCGAGTTGGCGCGGCGGCAGGCCGCTCTCCCGGGCGAGCCGTTGCAGGAAGTGCTCGACCAGCATCGGAATGTCGTCACGGCGCTCGCGCAACGGCGGCACGGTGATGGGGACCACGTTGAGTCGATAGTACAGGTCCTCACGAAAGCGGCCCTCGGCGATCTCGGTCTCGAGCCGCTTGTTGGTGGCCGCGATGACCCGCACGTCGACCTTCCGCACCTTCTGCCCGCCAATCCGCGTGACCTCGCCCTCCTGCAGCACACGAAGCACCTTGGCCTGCGCGGCCAGTGACATGTCACCGATCTCGTCGAGGAACAGCGTACCGCCATCGGCCTGCTCGAACTTGCCGGCGCGATCCTGCACCGCACCGGTGAAGCTGCCCTTCATGTGGCCGAAGAGCTCGCTCTCGATCAGTTCCGAGGGAATGGCGGCGCAGTTCACCTCAACGAACGGCGCCTTGGCCCGCGGCGACTGCTGGTGGATGGCCCGCGCGACCAGTTCCTTGCCCGTGCCGTTCTCACCGGTGATGAGCACCCGGGCCGGCGTGGCGGCCACGCGCGCGATCTGGTCCACGAGTCCACGCACCGCGGCCGAGGCACCGACGATCTCGCCGTGGCGCTCAATGCGTTGCCGCAGCGCGGCATTCTCTTCACGCAGCTGCACCGTGCCAATGGCATTGCGCAGCGTGACGAGGATCCGGTCCGTGTCGAGTGGCTTCTCGAGAATGTCATAGGCCCCGGCCTGCGTCGCGGCGACGGCGTCGCGCAGGGTGGCGTGGCCGGAGATCATCACCACCGTGGCCGCGGGATCGAACGCGCGCAGCCGACGCAGCGTCTCGAGGCCGTCCATGCCTTCCATCTTGACGTCGAGGAAGACCAGGGTGGGCCGCCATTCCTCGTAGGCCGCGAGGCCCTCACGGCCGCTGGCGACGGCGCGGACCTCATAGCCCTCGTACTCCAGCAGCTGTGCGAGGACGGCGCGGATGCCGGCCTCGTCGTCCGCGATGAGGACGCGCGCCGTCACGCGGTCGCCGCCCCGTCGTACACGATGCGCAGTCCCGGTCCGAGCTGTCCGACCTGCGGCACCTCGACCTGGATCTCGTCGGCCTTCTGCTCGAAGTACTGCTTGACCCTGGGCAGCCAGGCATCACGGAACTGCCAGAGCACCGCACCGGCGATGAGCAGGATGACCGCGGTGACGATGCGACCGATGCAGCCGAACAGCATTTACGGGGCTCCTGGGATGCCGGCGAGCACGTTGAGCGCACCGGAGCGGAAGGGTGAGAGCTCGACGACGGCGAAGCCGGCATCGCGGACCGCGGCCTCGAGCCGTCCGCGTCGCAGAGGGGCAGACCACTGCGCGAGTTCCGTCGATGCGAGTTCGACGCGAGCCCGCTCCCCGAAATAGCGGACGCGCAGGTCGCCGCGGAGCCCGAGGGCACGCAGGGCTGACTCGGCGCGGTCGATGGTCGCCAGCCGCTCGATGGTCACCGCGGTGCCGTACGGCAACCGCGACGACAGGCAGGGCGATGCAGGCTGCGCCCAGGTCGGTAGCCCCCGGGCCCTGGACAGGGCACGGATGTCGGCCTTCGTCAACCCCAGCACGGCCAACGGGGACTGCACCCGGTTCTCCTGCGCCGCCTGCCGCCCCGGCCGATGGTCGCCGAGGTCATCGGCATTCGTGCCGTCGGCGATGACGGCGAAACCACGCGCCGCGGCCACGAGCGCCAGTCGTGTCCACAGTTCCGACTTGCAGAAGTAGCAGCGATTGGTGGGGTTCGCGGCGTAGCGTGGGTCCGCGAGCTCATCGGTGTCCACCTCCAGCACGGGCACGTCATAGCGCTCGGCCACGGCACGCGCCATGGCCCACTGCGAAGCCGGATACGAGGCGCTGCGACCGATGACAGCGAGCATCCCGGCGCGGCCGAGCGCCTCCCGCGCAGCCACCGCCAGGTACGTGGAGTCGACGCCGCCCGAGAAGCCGACGAGCAGCGACCCCTGCTGGCGACACCACGCCAGGAGCGCCGCTTCGCGGGCGGCGAGCTCGGCGGCGAGCTCGGCGGCGAGCGGCGCGTCGGGGGAGGGGAACGAATCGCGGACGACGGAGGTGGCCATCGACACGAAAGCTAGCCCCCGCCCTGCCCGGCGTCAGGGCGATGGCGCGTGCGCACCCGGCCCTCGTAGCGCCCGTCCGGGCTTGGCGTCGGTATGGGCGCCATCGCGCCACACCGCGACGCCATTGACCATCGTCAGGTCCACGCCGACCGACAGCCGGTGCGGCTGATCGTAGGTCGCGCGATCACCGATGGTGGCGGGGTCGAAGATCACCAGGTCCGCAAACATGCCCGGGGCCAGCAGGCCGCGGTCGGTGATGCCCAGCCGATGCGCGGTCGCCGATGTCATCTTCCGCACGGCGTCCTCCAGTGGCAGGACGCCGAGCTCGCGCACGTAGCGGCCGAGGATGCGCGGGAAGGTGCCATAGGCGCGCGGGTGGATGAGGCCGGTAGACGTCGACGGGTCCCAGCCGCTGGCATCGGTTCCGATCTTGATCCAGGGCTGGCGCAGGTTCTCCATCACGTTCGCTTCGCTCATCAGGAAATAGATCGTCTCGACGCGAGTGCGCTCCGCGCCAATCAGCGTGAAGGCCGTCTCGATCCAGTCAGCATTGCGTGCCGCGGCGATCTCCGAGAGTCGCATGCCGCTGTAGCGCCTGAGGGAGTCGCTGTTCAGCCGGGTGATGAGCACGCCGTCGGCGCCGGCGAGCTCGCACAGGTTCTCCCAGGCGCCGGTCGGCCGCTCGATCTCGGCGCGGATCTTCGCGCGCTCCACGCGGTCGGCGAGGCGCTCGAAGAGCCGGTTGTCCTCCTGCGCGGCCGGCGGCAGGCAGGACGTGAGCCCGGTACCGCCGGCCGTATAGGGGTACATGTCGGCCTGCACGTCGAGGCCGGCGGCACGCGCGGCCTCGAGGCGGGCGATGCTCTGGGGGCCCTTGGCCCAATTGCGCGTCCCACCGGCCTTCAGGTGATAGATCTCCACCGGGACGCCCGCATCACGGCCGATGGCGATGGCTTCGTCAACGGCCTCGAGCAGCTGGTCGCCCTCCGAGCGCATGTGCGTGATGTACAGGCCACCGTAGGGCCGCATCGCGCGGGATACCTCCGTGATCTCCGCGGTGCTTGCAAACACGCCGGGGGGATAGATGAGCGCAGTGGCCATGCCAAAGGCGCCGTCCTGCATGGCCCGTTCGAGGGCCCCCTGCATCTCGGCAAGCGCCGCGGCGTCCGCCGCGCCGGCACGGGCCTGCATGCCAAAGGCGCGGATGGTGCTGCCACCGACGAACGACCCGACGTTTACCGACATGCCGCGTGACTCCATGGCGTTCAGCCAATGCGCAAACCCGCGCGGTTCCGCAAAGCGCCGTTGCAGCGGCGTGGCATTGCCGGGGAGGTGGCGCACGTTGAGTGGTGCCGGCGTGCTCCCCTCGCCCAGGATCTCGCTGGTGACGCCCTGCGAGACCTTGGAGATGAGCCGCGAATCGCCGCCGAGCAGCGCGAAGGTCGACTGGCCCTGGATGTCGATGAAGCCAGGCGCCACGACGCGGCCGCGCGCATCGATCGTGTCGCGCGCGCCGAGGCCCGCGCGCAGGCCCCGCGGCGTGACGCTGACGATGCGATCGCCGCGCACAAGCACGTCGCCGTGGAACCACGCCGCGCCGCTCCCGTCGACGATGCGGCCGTTGGTGATCAACAGGTCCGCCCCGCCAGCCTGGGCCTGGACAGCCGGGACCCACAGTGCGATGGCGGCGAGGGGGACAAGTGCGCGGCGTAGCGCGCGCGGGAGCGACTCGGACATCCTGGGCCTCAGGGATCGGAAGTGGACGGAACTTACGCGCCCGTCCCCCCTGTCTGCGAGTCGCCGCGAAACAGCAGCGCCTCAGCGAGCGCGCCCGTGTCGATGGCCGTGTCGCCGTTCAGGTCGGCGACGGTGCGTGCAACGCGGAGCACCCGGTGATAGGCGCGCGCCGACAGCCGCAGGCGCTCCGCGGCCTCGGTGAGCAGCGTTTGCGCCTCGGGCAGCAGCTCGCCAAATCGCTGCAGCCAGCGACCTGGAACCTCGGCGTTGAGGCGTACACCCGGCAGGTCGTGGTATCTCCCCAGCTGGCGGGCCCGTGCGCCGGCGACCCGGACACGTATGCCTGCGCTGGTCTCGCCCTGCCCAGCATCCCTGAGAGCCGCGAGTGCGACCGGCCCAATGCGCACGTGCAGGTCCACGCGATCCGCCAGCGGACCGGATAGCCGGGAGCGATACCTCGCGATGTCGGCCGCCGAGCAGCGGCAGCGGCCGCCGGGATCGCCATCGTGCCCGCAGGGACAGGGGTTCGCCGCGCCGACGAGCAGGAATCGTGCGGGGAACGCCACCGACTGCGAGGCACGCACGATGGTGATCCGGGCATCCTCGAGCGGCTGGCGCATCGCGTCGAGGACGTAGCGCGGCAGCTCCAGCAGCTCATCGAGAAAGAGCACGCCGCGATGTGCGAGTGACACCTCACCCGGGCGCGGGCCGGGGCCGCCGCCAATCAGGCCCGGCAGCGAGATCGTGTGGTGCGGTGCACGAAACGGCGGCGTGCGCGAAGGGGCACGGTCGATGGGCAGGATGCCGCCGACGGAGTGCACGGCCACGACCTCCAGCAGGGCGTCGTCATCGAGGGGGGGCAGGATGCCGGGCAGACGCCTCGCCAGCATCGTCTTGCCGGCACCCGGCGGGCCGATGAGCAGCACGTTGTGGCCACCGGCGGCCGCAATCTCCAGTGCCCGTTTGGCCATGGGCTGCCCGACCACCTCGCTGAAGCAGGGGTCGAACGCGGTGGCGGTCGGGACGGTCAGCCGGGGAGCGTCGGGCAGCCTGCCCGCGCGCAGCTGCTGCACCAGCTCGTGCAGGGAGTCCGCCGCCGCTAGGCGCAGGCCCCGCAGCAGTCCGGCCTCGGCGGCGTTCGCCGCCGGCAGCACGAGCGCCCGCGCGGCAGTGTCGCGCGCGGCACGGGCGAGCGGCAGCGCACCGCGAATCGGGCGGATGCTGCCGTCCAGCCCCAGTTCGCCCGCGACCAGCAGGCCGGCGACGGAACCGGCGTCGAGCTGCCCACTGGCGACCAGCACCCCGAGTGCGATCGGAAGGTCGAAGGCCGTGCCGTCCTTCCGCACGTCGGCGGGCGAGAGGTTCACGGTCCAGCGCCGTGGCGGGAGCGTGAAGCCCGCATTCACCAGCGCGGCCCCGCCCCGTTCGCGGGCCTCCTTCCCCCTCCCGGCCGGCAGGCCGCCCATGGT
>JAYQOZ010000113.1:0-7434 GCA_038145035.1 Gemmatimonadaceae bacterium
GCCACATCCTGACCAAGAAGACCTCGAAGCGGAAGCGCAACCTCCGCCGCCCGACGACCGTCGCGACGAACGGCGAGGCCAAGAACCTCAAGCGCCTGCTGCAGGCCTAAGGAGCATCGACCATGCCACGCGTCAAGTCGAATCCGGTGCGCCTCAAGCGCAAGAAGCAGATCCTCAAGCACGCCAAGGGCGCCTTTGGCGGCCGCTCCAAGCTCTGGAAGGCCGCGAAGGAGACCGTCGAGCGCGGGTGGGTGTACGCCTACCGGGACCGCAAGGCCAAGAAGCGTGACTTCCGCAAGCTCTGGATCATCCGCATCAACGCCGCCGCGCGTCTGAATGGGATGTCCTACTCCACCTTCATCAACGGCGTGCAGGCCGCCGGCATCGAGGTGGACCGCAAGATCATGGCCGACATCGCCGTGCACGATCCGGCGGCGTTCGCGCAGCTGGCCGAGCAGGCGCGGGCCGCGCTGGCGAAGTAGGGATCACGGACCGTGAAGGACGGGGGTGGCGGGTGGGGAGTTCTCTCCGCCCGCCACTTTCCATTCCGGCCTCCTATCCCGCGGTTAACTTTCCCAGGCTTCCGTCCTTCGTCCTCCGCCCTCCGTCATAGGCAATGACCCTCGCCGAGTACCTCGCCAAGCTCTCTGCCCTCGAGGCCGAGGCCCCCGCGAAGATCGCCGCCGCCAGCTCGATGGATGACTGGACGTCCGTGCGGAACGCGCTGGTGGGTCGGCAGGCGGGTGCCTTCACCGAGCTGATGTCCGCGCTCGGGGAGCTGCCGCGCGAGGACCGCCGTGAGGGCGGGGCCCGGGCGAACGGACTCAAGGTGGCGCTGGAGGAGGCGCTGGATGTGCGGCGGGCGCAGCTGCTGAAGGCGGCGGCCGACTCGGGACCGAGGCTGGACCCGACGATGCCGGCGCGGCAGAGCTGGCGCGGCACGGTGCATCCGGTCTCGATGGTCATCGACGAGGTCGTCGAGATCTTCCGCGAGCTCGGCTTCACGGTGGCCCTGGGCCCGGAGGCTGAGCATGCCTGGTACAACTTCGGGGCGCTGAATTTCCCGGCCGACCATCCGGCCATGGACCTGCACGACACGCTGTACCTGGGATCCGAGCAGGTGCTGCGCACGCATACTTCGCCGGTGCAGGTGCGGACCCTGCAGCAGTATCCGCCGCCGGTGCGCATCCTCGCGCCGGGCAACGTGTATCGTCGCGACTTCTTCGATCCCTCGCACGCGCCGATGTTCGCGCAGATCGAGGGCCTGGTGGTGGACGAGGGCACGAGCTTCGCCGACCTGAAGGCGACGCTCGGCCACTTCGCCCGCCGCTTCTTCGGGCATCGCAGCAAGACGCGCTTCCGCCCCAGCTACTTCCCGTTCACGGAGCCCAGCGCCGAGATGGACGTGCAGTGCGGCGTCTGCGGCGGCGACGGCTGCGCCGTCTGCAAGCAGACCGGCTGGGTCGAGATCCTGGGCTCGGGCATGGTGCATCCCGCCGTGCTCGAGTCGGCCGGCCTGGACAGCGAGCGCTTCACGGGCTGGGCCTTCGGCATGGGCCCGGCCCGCACCGCCATCTCCCGGCACGGCATTCCCGACATTCGCCTCCTCTACGATTCCGACGTGCGCTTCCTGGAGCAGTTCGGCCGATGAACCTCTCGCACGAGTGGCTCGCGCGTTTCGTCCCGCACGGCAAGTCGCCGGAGGCCGTGCGTGACCTGCTGACCGCGCACGTCGCGACGGTCGAGGGCTTCGAGCGCCTCCGCGCCGACCTCGCGCCGTTCGTGGTGGGGCAGGTCCTGGAGAGCGAGAAGATCCCCGACACCAAGCTCTCGTTCAACAAGGTCGATGACGGCTCGGGCAGCGTCCTTGAGGTCGTGTGCGGCGCGCCCAACGTCACCGTGGGCGCGAAGTACCCGTTCGCGCGCACCGGCACCGTGATGCCGGGCGGCCTGACCATCGCCAAGCGGAAGATCCGCGGCTTCACCTCCAACGGCATGCTCTGCTCGGCGAAGGAACTCGGGCTCGGCGAGGACCACGATGGCATCCTCGCGCTGGAGACCGAGGCGGAGCCTGGCACCGCGCTGCTTGACGTGCTGCCCCTCGGCGACGTGCGCCTCGTGCTGGATGTGCTCCCGAACCGGCCCGACCTGCTCTCGCATCTCGGCGTGGCACGCGAACTCTCGGCGCTCACCGGCGTGAAGCTCAGCGGGCCGCCGGAACTGGCGGACCTTCCGCCCCTGCCCACCGCCGTGGTGCAGGGGGCAAAGGACGCCAAAGCCGGTGGACTCTCGGTGAAGATCGAGGACAGTGCCGACTGCGCCCGCTACACCGCCGCCGTGATCTCCGGCGTGACGGTGTGCCCGAGCCCGGACTGGCTGCGCGCCGCCGTGGAGGCCGTGGGCGGTCGCTCGATCAACAACATCGTGGACGCCACGAACTACATGCTCCACGGCTTCGGGCAGCCGATGCACGCCTTCGACAAGGCGAAGCTCAAGGGGCCGGGCATCGTGGTGCGGCGGGCGAAGGCCGGCGAGAAGCTGGTGACGCTCGATGGCGTGGCGCGCGCGCTGGATCCGGAGATGCTGCTGATCGCCGACACCGAGCATCCGGTGGCACTGGCCGGGGTGATGGGCGGCCGCGACAGCGAAGTGACCGACGCGACGACGGAGATCGTGCTCGAGGTGGCGACCTTCCATCCGCAGCGCGTGCGCGCGACGCGACGGCGGCTGGGGCTGTCCACGGACGCCAGCTACCGCTTCGAGCGCGGCATCGACGATGCGATGGTGCTGCAGGCGCTGCAGCTGGGCGCGGCGCTGGTGGCGCACGTGAGCGGCGGCCACGTCGAGGCGCTGATCGAGGCGGGCCGCGCGCCGAAGCCGCGCAGCGCGGTGGTGCTCAAGGTCTCGCGCGTGGCGCGGGTGCTCGGCGAGTCGGTGCCGAAGGACGAATGCGCCACGCTGCTCGCCGGCATCGGCTTCGAGGTGGTGGTGGACGGCGATCTGCTCAAGGTGACGCCGCCGTCCTGGCGCCACGACGTGACGCGGGACGTGGATCTGATCGAGGAGATCGCACGGCTGCGTGGCTTCGACCGCCTGCCGGACGCGCTCGGCGGTGCCCGCCCCGGGACGGTGCCCGATCATCCGATGTGGACCGCGTACCACCGGGTGCGCCGCGCGCTGGTGGCGAGCGGCCTGCAGGAAGTGCGCCCGTTGCCCTTCACGTCGGGTCCCGGGGTGCGCGATGCGCGCGTGAACCTGGTGCGGGTGCAGAACCCGCTGGCCGAGGATGAGCCGTTCCTGCGCATGACGATCCTCGACACGCTCTCCGGCCGCGCGGAGCACAACCTGAACCGGATGCAGGGCAACATCCGCCTGTTCGAGGTCGGCAGCGTGTTCACGGCACGCCCCGGTGGCACGCCGCTTGAGGAGATACACGTGGCGTTGCTGGTGATGGGGCAGCGCCGACCGCCGCACTTCACCGAGCCGCAGCCGCCGGCGTTCGATGCCTGGGACGTGAAGGCGCTGGCCCAGATGCTCGCCGACGTCGCCCTGCCGGGCCGGCGCGTGGAGCTGGAGCCGGCCGAGGGTGGGGCCGTGCTCTGGCACCTCGTGGCCGGGACGGCACGCGTTGGGCGCGTCCTGCGGGTCGCACTGGACGCGCCGGTGTGGGCCAGCCCGGCCTTCGGCGTGGAGCTCACGCTCGGCGAGATGAATAGCAACGCGGTGGCACCAAAGGGGCAGCACGCGCACGGCGCCAGGCGTCGCGACAGCGGCGTGCTGAAGGGCGTGGTCGCGAGTGAGATGCGTCGCTCGCCGCTGCGCTACGTGCCGGTCCCGACCATGCCGGCCGCGGAGTTCGACCTCGCGCTGCTCGTACCGGATAGCCTGCCGGCCGGCGACGTGGAGGCGGTGCTCAGGAAGACCGGCGGCGAGCTGCTCGAGCGCTGCGTGCTGTTCGATGAGTTTCGCGGGGCCGGCGTGCCGGAGGGCATGCGTTCCCTGGCCTGGCGCTTGACGTTCCGGCATCCGGAGCGCACGCTCCGGGACAAGGAGCTCGAGGGCCGTCGGTCCCAGCTCCTCAAGGCCCTGGAAGGAGAACTCGGTGTCCGACCGCGCACGTCCTGACGTGAACGCTGCGTTCCTTGAGCTCGAGGTGCACGTCCGGCACCTCGGCGAGGAGCTGGCGACCTTCCGGAAGCGGGCCCACGCGGCCGAGGCACGGCTGAAGGCCCTCGGGGCCAGCGCGGCGGGCGATGCCACGGCGGAGGAGCGCGTGTCGGCGCTCGAGGCCGAGAACGCGGCGCTGCGGTCGCGGCTCGCGGAGGCGGCGGACAAGACCCGCGCCATGCTCGATCGGGCGCGCTTCCTCAGGCAGCAACACGTGCTCGGAGGCGATGTATGAGCGTGCACTCGACGCGGGTGAAGATCGTCGGCGAGGAATACACGATTCGCTCCGAGGTGCCGCCCGAACGGACGCAGGCCATCGCGGCGCACGTCGACGCGGCCATCCGCAAGGTGCTGGAGAACCCGGCGATCACGGATCCGGGCAAGGCCGCGATCCTGGCGGCCATGAGCATCACCGCGGAGCTGTTTGACGAGCGCAGCCACGGCGAGGATGTCGCCGGGAAGATGCGCGGGCTGTCGTCCGAACTCCGCCGTTGGCTGCCGCCGGCGCGTCGCGCCAGCGCCGCCCAGGTGACGACGCCGGAGCCCTAGGCGGCCCGCGTTGCCTTTTCCCCGGGCCATCCGTACCTTCCGGATTGAGTGGGTGCGAGGCCTCGTAGGTGCAAGCGCTCCCGGCAGTTAGCCCGTCCCGACCCGCGCCCTTCGTCGGCGCCGATCCGGCCGGTCAACGCCCGGAGAGCGACTGTTGCCGGCGGGTCCTGGCAGCCTCAATCACGACGCGGTCGCTGGCGGGCCGCCCTCCGTATACGAGAGACAAATGACTGTGCCGCTTTACGTGGCGATCGCCCTTGGCGCCGTGCTGGCCGTTGGAGTGCCGATCGCGTGGGTGTTGGGGAAGAAGGCCGGGCGCGCCACCGAGGACGCCGCCCGCCGGGCGGCCGGGGAAGCCGCGGACCAGATCGCCAGGAAGATCGTCGCCGAGGCCGAGCGCGATGCGGACGCCGCGCGCAAGCAGGCCGTCCTCTCCGGCAAGGAAGAGGTGATGAAGGTGCGCGAGGGCTGGGAGCAGGAGGCCCGGGTGCGCCGCGGCGAGATCGAGAAGGAAGAGAAGCGCGTGGTCGAGCGCGAGCAGCAGGCCGACCGCAAGTTCGAGCTGGTGGACGGCAAGGAGAAGGAACTGGCGCGCCGCGCCTCCGAGCTGGGCCGCCGCGAGAAGCAGCTCGAGGAGCGCCAGGGCGAGCTGGACCAGCTGGTGGGCGAGGAGCGGCGGCGCCTGGAACAGCTCGCCGGCCTGTCCGCGACCGAGGCCAAGGCCGAGCTGATCCGCCGCCTCGAGGACGAGGCGCAGGCCGACGCGGCCAACCGCATGCGCGAGATCCGCGAGGGCGCCAAGCGCAATGCCGACCGCGAGGCGAAAAAGATCGTGGCGCTGGCCGTGCAGCGCATTGCGGCTGAGCACACGGCTGAGATCACCGCCAGCGCGGTGGCGCTGCCCAAGGACGACATGAAGGGCCGCATCATCGGCCGCGAGGGGCGTAACATCCGCGCCTTCGAGCTGGCCACGGGGGTGGACGTCATCATCGACGACACGCCGGACACGGTGGTCGTGAGCTGCTTCGACCCGGTCCGCCGTGAAGTGGCCCGCCTCGCGCTCGAGAAGCTGGTCGCCGACGGGCGCATCCATCCCGGCCGCATCGAGGAAGTGGTCGAGAAGTCCCGGAAGGAAGTCGATGCCGGCATCGTCGAGACCGGCGAGCGCGCGGCGTACGAGGTCGGCGTCCACGGCCTGCACCCGGAGCTGATCAAGCTCATCGGGCGGATGAAGTGGCGCACCAGCTATGGCCAGAACATCCTGGCGCACAGCAAGGAAGTGGCCTACCTCGCCGGCATGATGGCCGCCGAGCTTGGGCTGGACGTGGCGATGGCCAAGCGCGGCGCGCTGCTGCACGACGTGGGCAAGGTGCTCACGCATGAGCACGAGGGCACGCACGTGCAGCTGGGCGTGGAGGTGGCGACCAAGTACGGGGAGAACCCGATGGTCATCAACTGCATCGCCGCGCACCACGACGACGTGCCGCACGAGAGTGAGGTGTCGGTGCTGGTGCAGGCGGCCGACGCCATCAGCGGCTCGCGCCCCGGCGCGCGCCGGGAGGCCTTCGAGACCTACGTGAAGCGCCTCGAAGGGCTGGAGAAGATCGCGTCGAGCTACAAGGGCGTGGACCGCGTGTTCGCGATCCAGGCCGGTCGCGAGGTCCGCGTCATCGTGGACCCCGACAACGTGGACGACAACCGCATGCAGTCACTCACCGAGGAGATCGCGCGCCGCGTCGAGTCCGAGTTGCAGTACCCGGGCCAGATCAAGGTCGTGGCGATCCGAGAGAAGAGGGCCACCGACATTGCCCGCTGAGCGTATCGATGGCGTCGCCATCGCGGCCAGGGTCCGTGCGAAGGTCGCCACGGATGCCGCCGCACTGAAGGCCGCGGGCGTCACGCCCGGCCTCACCGTCGTGCTGGTCGGCGACGATCCCGCCTCCGCCTTCTACGTGGGCGCCAAGGAGAAGGCCTGCAAGGAGGCCGGGATGAACGGCGAGACGATCCGCCTGCCGGCCGAGACGCCGGAGGCGGACCTGCTCGCGGTCATCGACCGGCTGAATGCGGATCCGGCGGTACACGGCATCCTCGTGCAGATGCCGGTGCCCAAGCACATGGACCCGCAGAAGGTCATCCGTCGCATCAACCCGATGAAGGACGTCGACGGCTTCCATCCGGTGAACGCCGGCAAGGTGCTGATCGGGGACGCCGATGGCTTCGCGCCCTGCACGCCGGCCGGCGTGCAGGTGATGCTCGCCGAGTCCGGCGTCGAGACCAGCGGCAAGGAGGCAGTGATCCTCGGGCGCTCCACCATCGTCGGCAAGCCGATGGCTGCCCTGCTGATCCAGGCGGGGAAGGACGCCAACTGCACGGTCACCATCTGCCACTCGCGCACCAAGGACCTTGCCGCGCACACGCGCCGCGCCGACATCCTCATCGCCGCCATCGGCAAGCCGGAGATGGTCACGGCCGACATGGTGAAGCCGGGTGCGGTGGTGATCGACGTCGGCATCAACCGCGTGGACGACCCGACCGCGAAGAAGGGCTATCGCATCGTCGGCGACGTGAAGTTCGGCGAGGTGGCCGAGGTCGCGTCGAAGATTACGCCGGTGCCCGGCGGGGTGGGCCCGATGACCATCGCGATGCTGCTGGCCAACACGGCCCGCGCGGCGCGCCTCGCGCTCGAGGCCGCCGCGTCGGAGTGACGCACCCGGGCGC
>JAYQOZ010000114.1:0-2104 GCA_038145035.1 Gemmatimonadaceae bacterium
ATCCTGGACCTGCCGCACAAGGACCTGCGCCGGGCCCGCGCCGCCGCGCTGTCGATGATCCCGACCTCGACGGGCGCCGCCAAGGCGACCTCGCTGGTCATCCCCGAGGTGAAGGGCAAGATCGACGGCACGTCGATCCGCGTCCCGACCCCGGACGTGTCCATCACCGAGCTCACCGTCGAGGTCGAGAAGGCCACCACGATTGCCGAGGTGAATGCGGCCTTCAAGGCCGCCGCGGAGGGCGCGCTCGCGGGTATCGTCGGCTACTCCGAGGAGGAGCTGGTGAGCTGCGACTACATCGGCAATCCACACTCGGTGGTGCTCGATGCCAAGAGCACGAATGTCATCGACGGCACGCTGGTGAAGGTGTCGGGCTGGTACGACAACGAGTGGGGCTACTCCTCGCGCTGCGTGGACCTGCTCCTGAAGGTCGGCGCGAGCCTCTAGGCCTTCCCCGATGAAGACCAAGACGATTGCGTCCCTCAAGGCCTTGGAGCTGAAAGGGAAGCGTGCGCTCGTGCGCGTGGACTTCAACGTCCCCCTCTCGCCTGACGGTCAGGTGGCGGATGACACACGCATCCGCGCGGCCGTCCCGACCATCCAGGCGCTGGCCACGGCCGGCGCGCGGGTGGTGCTCTGCTCGCACCTCGGCCGGCCAAAGGGCAAGCCGGATCCCAGGTACACGCTCGCACCGGTCGCGCCGCGACTGGCCGAGCTGCTCCGCCAGCCGGTGACCTTCGTGCCGCCCGTGGTTGGGGCGGAGGCCGAGGCGGCCACTCGTGCGCTCACGGATGGCGAGATCTGCCTGCTCGAGAACACCCGCTACGAGGCCGGGGAGGAGAAGAACGATGCCGCACTGGCCAAGGCCTTCGCCGCGCTGGGCGACCTCTACGTGAACGACGCCTTCGGCGCGGCGCACCGCGCGCACGCGAGCACCGAGGGCGTGGCGCAGGTGCTCAAGCCGGCGGTGGCCGGCCTCCTGATGCAAAAGGAGCTGGACTACCTCGGCGAGGCGCTGGACAGGCCGAAGCGTCCGTTCATCGCCATCCTCGGCGGCAGCAAGATCTCGGGCAAGATCGACGTGATCGAGGCGCTGCTGCCGAAGGTCGACGGCATCCTGATCGGCGGCGCGATGGCCTGCACGTTCTACAAGGCGATGGACTTCGAGACGGGGAAGTCGCTCGTGGAGCCGGACCGTGTGGACATGGCGGCGGACCTGATGGAGCGTGCGGGCTACCGCCTCACGCTGCCGCACGACGCGATGGTTGCCCCGGCGATCGCCGAGGGCCACAAGGCCCACGCCGTGAAGCGCGACGCGATTCCCGCGGGCGAGGCGATGCTCGACATCGGTCCCGACTCCGCCGAGAGCTACGGGCGCGCGATCGCCAGCGCGAAGACCATCGTGTGGAATGGCCCGATGGGCGTGTTCGAGACGCCGCCCTTCGACCAGGGCACCTCGGCCGTCGCGCGGGCGATGGTGGAGGCCACGAAGAAGGGTGCGACCACGATCGTGGGCGGTGGCGACTCCGCCGCCGCCGTCGAGGCAGCCGGTCTCGCTGCCTCGATGTCCCACGTCAGCACCGGTGGGGGAGCGTCGCTGGAGTTCCTCGAGGGCAAGGTCCTGCCCGGGGTGGCGGCGCTCGATAGGCTCTAGGCACGTCTGCGGCACGGCAGGTGCACATCAGCATCCTGCCTCGTCCCGAACCTCGGCTCTGCACATGAAGTCCCTCGTATTCGCCGCCAATTGGAAAATGAACCAGGCCCCCGCGGACGCGGAGGCCTTCCTGCGCATGTTCACGGCGCAGTATGCGCGGCAGCAGGACCGCCGCGTGATTTTCTTTCCCTCGGCCATTGCGCTGCATGTCGTGGTGGCTGCCGTGAAGTCGCGATCGGATCTCTCGGCGGGTGTGCAGAACATCTTCTGGGAGGATAAGGGCGCCTTCACCGGCGAGACCTCTGCGCCGCTGGCCCGTGCGGCCGGAGCGCGCTACGTGCTCGTCGGGCACTCCGAGCGGCGACATGTGTTCGGCGAGACCGAGGCCGAGACCGGGAAGAAGGTCGCTGCCGCCGTGAAGTCTGGACTCATCCCCGTGCTCTGCGTGGG
>JAYQOZ010000114.1:2114-7407 GCA_038145035.1 Gemmatimonadaceae bacterium
CGGCCGCGACCGGGAAGCAGGGCGCTGCCGCCGTGAAGGCTGGCCTCCTCCCCGTGCTCGGCGTGGGGGAGACACTCGCGCAGCGAGAGGCAGGGGAGACCCTCGAGGTGGTGCTGCGGCAGCTCCGGGCCGGCTTCGACAGCATCGAGGATGGCGCCGTCGCCAGCGCGATGGTCGCCTACGAGCCCGTGTGGGCCATTGGCACAGGCAAGACCGCCACGCCCGAGGATGCCGCCGAGGTGCATGCGAAGATTCGTGCCGAGCTCGTGTCCCTCGTGGGCGAGCGGGCTGGGGCAGTGCCGATTCTTTATGGGGGATCGGTGAACCGCAGCAACGTCGAGGCCCTCATGGCCGTGGACGACGTCGACGGCGTCCTGGTCGGCGGCGCGAGCCTGGACGCCGAGCAGTGGCTGACCATCGTTCGGAGTTGACCGAGGGAGCTAACTCCGGTATTCTTCAAGGCTTACCACGTCTGACCTCCCCTCGGGACCGCCCGTGTATTCGTTTCTTCTTGTCATTCTGATCATCGATGCGCTGGTACTCGCCGCGGCCGTGCTGCTGCAGGCGGGCAAGGGCGGCGGCCTCGCCGCGAGCTTCGGCGGCGCCTCCTCCTCCAGTGATGCCTTCCTCGGCACGCGCCAGGCCGGCAACATCCTGACCAAGGCCAGCTGGTGGGCCGGCGGGATCTTCATCGGCCTCGCCTTCATCCTGCAGATCATGTCGAGCCGCTCGCGCGTCCCGACCTCGATCCTCGACCAGGCGCTGAACCCGGCCGCGCAGACGGCGCCGGCGGTCCTGCCAGCTGCTGAGCCCGGCGTGCAGAGCGCCGTGCCGCTCGAGGCCGCCCCGACGACCCCGACTGCGCCGCCGCAGCCGTGACCGTGTCGCTTCCGTACGACGAACCAGGGTTCCTCCTCCTCGAGGACGGGACCCTTTTTCTTGGGCGTCTCCACGCCCCGCTCGCGTCCCAGGCCGTTGCGGAGGTTGTCTTTACAACCTCCATGAGCGGCTACCAGGAGACGTTTACCGACCCGTCGTACCGCGGCCAGATCGTGGTGATGACGGCGCCGATGATCGGCAACTACGGGGTGAACTCCGAGGATCCGGAGTCGGCGGCACCGCAGGTGGCCGGCGTGATCGTTCGGGAGCTCTCCGCGCCGTATTCGAACTGGCGCGCGGAGCAGGGACTTGGTCCTTGGCTCGCCGGGTTCGAAGTGCCTGTAATATCGGAAGTTGACACGCGCCGTCTCACGCGGCACTTGAGGACCGTGGGGGTGATGCGTGGCCTCATCGGGGCCGGCACGGAGCCCACGGACGCCCACCGCGCCGAACTCGCGGCTTGCCCGTCGATGTCCGGCCTGGACCTGGCCTCGCGCGTGTCCACCAAGGATCGCTACCTCTGGGGCGATGCCAAGGCGCCGCACCATATCGTGGCCTACGACTATGGCATCAAGCGGAACATCCTCCGGATGTTTGAGGAGCGCGGCTGCCGGATCACAGTCGTGCCATCCACGACGCCTGCCAAGGACGTGCTGGCCCTAGAGCCAGATGGTGTGTTCCTCTCCAACGGCCCAGGCGACCCCGAGGCCGTGACCTACGCGCCTGCCGCCATCCGGGAGATCGTGGACTCCGGCGTGCCGGTCTTCGGCATCTGCCTCGGGCACCAGCTCCTCGGGATCGCCTTCGGTGGGCGCACGACCAAGCTCCCCTATGGTCACCGGGGCGGGAATCACCCCGTGAAGGACCTCGCCACGGGCGACGTGCTCATCACCAGCCAGAACCACGGTTTCGCAGTGGAGGGTTCGGCGGAGGGCATTCCGGGGGCTCCTGAGCTCGAGGTGACACACCTGAACCTGAACGACGGCACCGTCGAGGGGCTCCGGCACCGCTCCAAGGCTGTCTTCGGGGTCCAGTACCACCCCGAGGCCGCCCCCGGGCCGCACGACGCGGTCCCTCATTTCGACGAGTTCCTGGGGACGTTGAGCGGCGCCCGCTAGACTGCACAACCGCTTGACACTCAACAGGTAACGCCATAACCTTTGGCCACTTACGACCCTCGGGCCGTCAACCTCTCCCCGGTATGTCGATGACCAAAGCGGATCTCGTGGAGCGCGTCACGGAGGCGATGTCCCAGACCTCCGGGCCGATGATTTCCAAGAAGGACTGCGCCCGCGTGGTGGATGCCTTCCTGGATGCCATCAAGGACGCGCTCAAGGAGCAGCGGAACATCGAGGTCCGCGGCTTCGGCACGTTCAAGATCCGGAACCGCAAGACTCGCATGGCGCGCAATCCGCGCACGGGAGAGCCGGTCGAGGTCTCGGCCCGCCCGGTGCCGGTGTTCAAGCCCAGCAAGGAGTTGCGGGCCCTCGTTGCCGATCTGGAGATGGTTCCGGACGAGGGGTGAACCCCTCCCGATGCCCGCTACCCACACTGTCCTGCTCTTCGCGTCCTGGTCGGACGCGCTTGGCCCACAGGTTGAAGTCGAGCTGCCCGAGGGGGCCCGCGTCGCGGACCTCCTCGTCGCGCTTTCGGCCCGGGCGGGCGGCAGGACGCTGCCCAGGCCGCTGGTGGCCGTGAACCAGCGCTACGCCAAGGCGGACGCCGTGCTTCAGGCCGGTGACGAGATCGCCATCATCCCGCCCGTCGCAGGGGGCTGAGTGCTGCGCGTTGCCGTCGTGGACCGTCCGCTGGATCCCACCGCACTGCTCGCCGAGGTGGCGGACACCGGCACGGGTGCCAGCACGCTCTTCGTGGGCACCGTGCGCCGCAGCAATCAGGGCCGAGCGGTCACGGGCATCGACTACTCAGCGTACGCGCCGATGGCCGAGCGTGAGATGCTCGCCATCTGCGAGGAGGCGGCTGCAACGTATGGTGCCACACGCGTCGTCGTCGAGCATCGTGTCGGGACGTTGACACTTGGCGAGGCGAGCATCGCGATTGCCGTCTCGCACCAGCGCCGTGCGGGCGCAATGGACGCCCAGCGCTACCTGATCGAGGAGCTCAAGAAGCGCGTGCCCGTTTGGAAGCGCGCGCACTACACGGACGGCGAGCGCTCCTGGGTGGACAATGTGGGCGGGGCCGTGGGGGCGCTCCCGTGAGCGCGCCGCTCCGCGACCAGTTCGGCCGCTCGATCGAGTACCTCCGCATCTCGATCACCGACCGCTGCAACTTCCGCTGCGTGTACTGCATGCCGGAGCAGGGGCTGCCCTGGCTTCCGAAGCAGGACATCCTCAGCTACGAGGAGATTACCGCGGTCGTGCAGCAGCTTGCGCCGATGGGACTCCGGCGGCTGCGCATCACCGGTGGCGAACCCACGATCCGCCCCGATCTCACCAGGCTGATCGCGATGCTTCGTGCCGTCGACGGCATCGAGGACATCGCCCTCTCGACCAACGGCGTGAAGCTTCCCGAGATGTCCCGCGACCTGATGGCCGCCGGCCTCGACCGCGTGAACATCTCCGCCGACTCGCTGCGGCCCGAGCGCATCGCGCAGATCGCGCGCCGCAACCTTGGCTTCGAGCCGGAGGCCGCCATCGCGGCCGCCGTGGCGGCGGGCCTCGCGCCGGTGAAGCTCAACATGGTCGTGATGCGGGGCATCAACGACGACGAGGTTGAGGCCTTCGCCGCGCTCACGCAGCGCCATCCGGTGCACGTGCGCTTCATCGAGCTCATGCCGGTGGGCGAGATGGCCGATCTCACGGACGGCCACATCGTCCCCAGCGACGAGGTGCTCAGTCGCGTCCGCAGCCTCGGGACCCTCATCCCGAGCGAAGGCCCGGCCCGCGGCAACGGCCCGGCGACCTATTACCGGCTCGACGGCGCCCCGGGCACGGTCGGTGTGATCACGCCGATGACGCACACCTACTGCGGAAGCTGCAATCGGGTCCGCCTGACCGCCGACGGCCGCCTGCGCACCTGCCTCTACGGCGATCACGAGGTGAACCTCCGTGACCCGCTGCGCGCCGGGTCCGAACTCGGTCCGCTCTTCGTCAAGGCTCTGGCTGAGAAGCCGAAGGAGCACAATCTGTTGCAGCTCAAGGTCGGTGGGCTGCGCGCGCTCTCTCAGGTAGGCGGGTAGGGACGGGATACCTGAGGGGCTGAGGAAGGACGGCGGACGGAAGACGGATCAGGAGCCGGAACATCGAGGGGCAGGGCTCCTCCCGGCGTGCGTCGATGCCGCAAGGCGTCCTCTCCTCCGTCATTGCGTCATCATTACTTCAACTGACCGTTCCGCTCACTTATCTTTCGGGTCGCAGTACGCTCCCCCCAACTGAGATCCCGAGAATGGTCAACAAGATCACCGTGGTCGGTGCCGGCAACGTTGGCGCCACCGCTGCACAGCGTATCGCCGAGAAGGAACTGGCCCGCACCGTCGTGATGGTGGACGTGGCTGAGGGCATCCCGCAGGGCAAGGGCCTGGACCAGTGGCAGTCGGCCCCGATCGAGGGCTTTGATTCCCGCGTCATCGGCACGAACGGCTACGACGAGACGGCCGGTTCGGACATCGTCGTCATCACCGCCGGCATCGCCCGCAAGCCGGGCATGAGCCGCGACGACCTGCTGAACACCAACGCCGGCATCGTGAAGTCGGTGAGCGAGCAGGTCGGCAGGACCTCGCCCAACGCCATCATCATCGTCGTCTCGAACCCGCTCGACGTGATGTGCTGGGTGGCCAAGGAGGCCTCGGGCTTCCCGCGCGAGCGCGTCATCGGCATGGCCGGCGTGCTCGACACCGCGCGGTACCGCGCCTTCCTCGCCACGGCGCTCGACGTGTCCGTGCGCGACATCCAGGCGATGGTGCTCGGTGGCCACGGCGACACGATGGTGCCGCTCATCTCATACACGACCGTCAGCGGCATCCCGATCACGCAGCTGATGGACAAGGCGACGCTCGACGCCATCGTCGACCGCACCCGCAACGGCGGCGCCGAGATCGTGAAGCACCTCAAGACCGGGTCGGCCTACTACGCGCCGTCCTCGGGTGCCGTGCAGATGGTCGAGGCCATCGTGAACGACCAGAAGCGCATCCTGCCGTGCTCTGCGTGGCTGGACGGCGAGTACGGCATGAAGGGCCTCTTCCTCGGCGTCCCGGTAAAGCTCGGCCGAAAGGGCCTCGAGCAGGTGCTCGAGGTGGAGCTCACGGCCGATGAGCGCGCGGCACTCGAGAAGAGCGCCCAGGCCGTGCGCGAGCCGATGTCGGTGGTGAAGCTGTAAGGAGTGGGCACGCGGGAGGCCCGAGACCGGAGCCTCCCGCCTCGTTTTCCTCCTGGCAAGACCCCCCCAACCGCCCCAG
>JAYQOZ010000115.1:0-7375 GCA_038145035.1 Gemmatimonadaceae bacterium
GCGCGCCGCCGGCGGCACCACCCTGGATGCGCCTCAGGACGAACTTGGGCGCCCGGATCATCGCGAGGATCACCTGCGAGAACCCGAGGAAGAACTCCTGGCCCGCCGCGGCATCGCCGCCCGCGCTGAACTCGTCGAAGGACGCCCCGGCACAGAAGGTCCTGGTCCCGGCGCTGCGGAGCACGATGACCCGCGCGGCTGGGTCCTCCCCCAGCTGCCGAACGGCCGCGGCAAGCTCGCGGAGCAGCGTGGCTGGCAGCGAATTGCCCTTCGGGTGCGAGAACTCGACGGTGCCGATCCCGTCGGCGATGGCGGTGCGGACGCTGCCCTCGGGCACGGCGTCGGTCGGGGACGTGTTCTGGGCCATAGGGCAAAGATAGCGCGCTTGGCCCTGTCCACGTTTCTCGCCCCGCGCTGTCCACCTATATTGGGAGCATGACGCAGACCACCGCCCCCCAGGAAGATTCGGCGCTCCTCGAGGCCTTCGAGGCGCGCATCGCCGCCGGTGAGTGCATCGAGCCCAAGGACTGGATGCCGGCCCGGTACCGCCGGCAGCTCACGCGGATGATGGCCCAGCACGCGCACTCCGAGATTGTCGGGATGCTGCCGGAGGGCAACTGGATCACGCGCGCGCCGTCGTTGCGCCGGAAGATGTCCCTGATCGCGAAGGTGCAGGACGAGGCCGGGCACGGGCTGTACATCTACTGCGGCACGGAGACACTGGGCGTGGACCGCCACGACCTGTACAGCCAGCTGCTCGACGGCACGGCCAAGTACTCGAGCATCTTCAACTACCCGACGCTGAGCTGGGCCGACATGGGCGTGATCGGCTGGTTTGTGGACGGCGCGGCGATCGTGAACCAGACGGTGCTCGCGAAGGCCTCCTACGGGCCGTATGCCCGCGCGATGGTGCGCATCTGCAAGGAGGAGAACTTCCATAAGCGCCAGGGCTACGAGATCTGCGCGACCCTGGCCCGGGGCACGCCGGCGCAGCGGGAGATGCTGCAGGACGCGGTGAACCGGTTCTGGTGGCCCTCCCTGATGATGTTCGGTCCGTCGGACAAGGAGAGCCCGAACTCGGCCGAACTGCTGAAGTGGCGCGTGAAGCGAAAGACGAACGACGAGCTCCGCCAGCGCTTCGTGAACCTCACGGTCCCGCAGGCGCAGGCCATCGGCGTGACGTTGCCGGACCCGGATCTCCGCTATGATGCCGATGCCAAGAACTGGGACTTCGGCGAGATCGACTGGGCCGAGTTCCGGCAGGTGGTCGGCGGCAACGGGCCCTGCAACGCCGAGCGTCTGGCGGCACGCAACAAGGCGCACGAGGAGGGGCAGTGGGTCCGCGAGGCGGCCCTGGCGCATGCGGCAAAGCGGTCGCGTTCGACGTCGGCGGCCTGAACCACTTGCCGGGGCGGCATGGCAGTTTCCCACATTAGCGAGCATGCCAGACGATGAGCACCGAACAATCCTGGCCCCTCTGGGAGGTCTTCACACAGGGGAATCACGGCGAGCCGTTTGAGCACGCGGGCTCGCTGCACGCGACCGACGCGGAACATGCGCTGCAGAATGCCCGCGACGTGTACGCGCGGCGCGGGGAGGCCGTGAATCTCTGGGTCGTGCCCGCGCGGGCCATCACCGCGTCGTCGCCGTCGGATGCCGGGCCGTTCTTCGACCCCGGCAACGACAAGGCATATCGGCACCCGCAGTTCTATAAGGTCCCGCAGGGGATCCGGGTCTTCTGATGGCCGCCCACGAGGAAATGCCTGGCATCGCCTCGGGCGAGGCGAAGGCCGGCACCGTGAACGTGGCCGGGTCGCGCGAGCAGCCGGTGGCCGCGCCGCTGGTCGAGTACTGCCTGCGGCTCGGTGACGACCGGCTCATCCTTGGACATCGGCTCTCCGAGTGGACCGGGCACGGCCCGATCCTCGAGGAGGACATCGCCACGGCGAACATGGCGCTGGATCTCATCGGCCAGGCGGCGCAGTTCCTGCGGCTGGCGGGCGAGCTCGAGGGGCAGGGGCGCGACGAGGACGCGCTCGCCTACTGGCGCGACGGCGTGCAGTTCCGGAACTGCCTGCTCGTGGAACTGCCCAACGGCGACTTCGGTGACACGATGGTCCGGCAGTTCCTGTTCGATGCGTACGGCGTGTTGCTGCTCGAGGCGCTGGCCGGCTGCGCGCACGCCGGTATCGCAGCCGTCGCGGCCAAGGCGCTGAAGGAGGCCAAGTACCATCTGCGCCACTCCAGCGAGTGGGTCCTGCGCCTCGGGGACGGCACCGACGAGAGCCAGGCGCGGGTGCAGGCCTCGCTGGACCGCCTGTGGAAGTACACCGGCGAGCTGTTCCAGCGCGATGCCGTCGATGCGGCGGTGGCGGCGGACGGGGTGGCCGTCGATCACGACGCCATCAAGGTACGGTGGGATGCGTTGGTGAACGACGTGCTCACGCGGGCAACGCTGACGCGGCCTGCGGACCTCCCGTGGCAGACTGGCGGCCGACGCGGCCGGCACACCGAGCACATCGGCCACCTGCTTGCGACGATGCAGAGCGTGACCCGCGCGCACCCAGGCGCCAGCTGGTAATGCCGACGGCGGACCCCTGGGCCGCCGTTCTGCGTTAATTGCAATGAAATGACGCACGCGACGACCTTCTCCCGTGAACGGCTCTACGAGATCCTCGGCGGCGTGCCCGATCCCGAGGTGCCGGTGATCTCGGTGGTCGAGCTCGGCATCGTGCGCGATGCCGAGCAGCGCGCCGACGGCACGGTCGAGGTGACGATCACGCCGACCTACAGCGGATGTCCCGCGATGTTCGAGATCGAACGCGACATCCGCACGGCGCTCACGGATGCCGGCGCGCGTACGGTGGAGGTGAAGACGGTGCTCTCGCCCGCCTGGACCACCGACTGGATCCCCGACGAGGCGCGCGAGAAGCTGCGGAAATACGGCATTGCACCGCCGGGCCGTGCCGAGGCCGGCGGTCTGGTCTCGCTCGTGCGCGCGAAGCCGCCCGTGACCTGCCCCTGGTGCGGCTCGACCAACACCGCGCTCAAGAGCGAATTCGGCTCGACGGCCTGCAAGGCCATTCACGTCTGCCACGCGTGCCGGCAGCCGTTTGACGAGTTCAAGGCGTTCTAGGCGGCCATCGCCTGCCACCGTCCACTTCGGAAGAGCGCGATCCGGCGATTCCCAGGGCGCCCGGCGACACAGGCGGCCTGCGTGGCCTGCGTGGTCTGCGTGGTCTGCGTGGTCTGCGTGGTCTGCGTGGGCTGTGACGTCGTAGGCCAGCAGGGACCCGACCGGTGCGCAACGCTACAGGCGGAGCGTCTCCTCGATGCGTGCGCGGATCACGGCCTGCGTGGGAAGGACGGCCTCGAGCAGGTCCGGATGATAGGGCATCGGGATGTCCGCCGGTGCCAGGCGCTGCACCGGGGCATCGAGATGCCAGAATGCCTCCTGCGCCACCGTGGCCGCGATCTCGGCGCCGAAACCGGCCGTGAGATTGTCCTCGTGCGCGACGAGGCAGCGGCCGGTCCTGGTCACCGACGCCAGTACCGCCGCGCGGTCCCAGGGTGCAATCGTGCGCAGGTCCAGCAGCTCCACCGCAGCGCCAAACTCCGCCGCTACCTCGGCCACGCGATGCAGCAGCGCGCCCCAGGTGATCACCGTGATGTCGCGGCCGGGCTGCACCACGCGCGCCTGGCCGAAGGGCAGCACGTAGTCGTCGCCGGGATAGCGCGCGCTGCCGTCGCCCGTCATCAGGAGCGCGCGATGCTCGAAGAACACCGTCGGGTTCGGCGAGCGCATCGCTGCGCGCAGCAGCCCGACGGCGTCGGCGGCGTTGGACGGCATCGCCACCTGCCAGCCATAGGCGTGGGCGAATCGCACCTCGTCCGACAGCGAATGCCAGGGATCGCCCACGTCCTTCCCGAAGCCGCCGGGCATGCGCACGACCATCGGCGAGGCGAAGCGGTTGGCGGTACGCCAGCGCAGGGTGCCCGCATTGTTGAGCTGCTCGGTCGCGGGATCGGCGTACTTCCGAAACTGGATCTCGGCCACCGGCATCAGGCCGCTGATCGCCAGACCGGCGGCGCGACCGACGATGCCCTCCTCGCTCAGGGAGGTGTCGAACACGCGCTCCGACCCGAACTGCTTCTGCAGGCCCTCGGTGACGAGATGCACGCCGCCCTTCTTGCCCACGTCCTCGCCAAAGACGACGACCTTGGGGTTCACCGTGAGCTCGTGACGTAGCGTCCGGCGCACGGCTTCGGCGAAGCGCAGGAGCTCCCCGTCGGAGTCCGCGTTCGCGCTGCCACCGAGCCGTCGGCGCTCGGCGCGGCGCAGCCCACCGAAGGCCTCGGGGGCGCCGTCGCCATCGCTGGCGTAGCGGTGCTCGCCAACGGTGGCGGGGTCGGGCTTTGGCCGCGCCCGCGCAGCGGCGCGCGCCTGCTCGACGTTACGGGCCACCTCGGCTTCGACCTCGGTCCACTGCGCGTCGCTCAGGTGCGTGGGCACCAGGAACTCGCGGAGCCGCGGCAGCGGATCGCGCTGCTGGTCGGCCGCGATCTCGGCGTCGCTGCGGTAGCCCTTCTGGTTGTCGGGCCCCGAGTGGCTGGACAGCCGCGGCACCGTGAGCCGCACGAGGGCCGGCCCGTTGCCGTTGCGCACGTGCGCCACGCATTCGCCGAGGAGCGCCGCCGTCGCCGCGGGGTCGCTGCCGTCGCCGGAACGGACGCACAGGTTGCCGAAGCTCGCGAGGTTCCGGCTGATGTCGCTGCCGGGGGTCTGGAACTCGCCGCCGACGGAAATCCCGAGCCCGTTGTCCTCGATGTAAAAGAGCATCGGGAGCCTGAGCGTGGTGGCCATCGTCAGCGCGGACCAGAAGCCATTGGTGGCCACCGAGCCGTCGCCGCCGAGCGCCACGCCGATGGATCCGGCGTAGGTCTCATCCTTCAGGACGTCGCGGTGATACGTGATGGCCTGCGCCCAGCCCGCCGTCGGCGTGTACTGCGAGCCGACGTCCCCGGCCATGGGCAGCACGACGCAGCCGTCCTCGCGGGGAAGGTTGCACACCACCCCGATGTCGCGACCATCGGAGAAGCCCCCGGCGCGCCCGAGCGGCGAACCAATCGCGTCCTCGAGCGTGAGCCCGATGGACAGCAGCAGCGGGCGGCTGCGGTAGTAGGCCCCGGCCGCATCCCGCGCACCGGTGAGGTACTGCCCGAGGATGACCTGCGCCACGTCGTGGCCGCGGGCCGAGAACTGGTATAGCACGACGTGGTCCTTGGGGACGGTCGCGCGGTTCCGGTTGGTCTGTTCCTCGACGTCGTCCAGGGCACGCGAGCAGAGCACGTGGTACGCGACGCGGCGCCAGTCGAGGGCTGGCGGGGCGGGCTTGGACCTTGGCTTCGGAGGCATTGGGGTGGAATCTGGTTTGCCGGGCTTGCCTGCGGTACTCGTGGGCTGGGATTCGAAGGGTGTAGGTGGTACCTCGCCGTTCCTCGGTACGCCCATGCCCGGGCACTGCACGCTAGATTTCCCGGAATGCCGAGCATCCTGAGCGCGACAGACAACGGAGTCCTCGAGCTCACGCTGAACCGGCCCGAGGTGCTCAACAGCTTCGACCGGCCGATGGCGCAGGCGCTGCAGGCCGAGCTGGCCCGTGCGGCGGAGGATCCGGCCATTCGGGCCGTGTTGCTGACCGGGGCCGGGCGGGGCTTCTGTGCGGGGCAGGATCTGCAGGAGGTGCTGCCGCAGGGAGATGGGCCAATGCCCGACATCTCCGAGGTCGTACGGGCCAGCTACAACCCCATCATCCTCGCCATCCGGCACCTCGAGAAGCCCGTCATCTGCGCGGTGAACGGCATCGCCGCGGGCGCCGGGGCCAACCTCGCGTTCGCCTGCGACCTGACGATCGCGGCGGCCGAGTGCAGCTTCGTCGAGAGCTTCAGCAAGCTTGGGCTCATCCCCGATACGTCCGGTACGTTCTTCGTGCCGCGGCTCGTCGGGTCGCAGCGGGCCACCGGGATGTTCTTCCTCGCGGGCAAGGTGAGCGCTGCGCAGGCCAAGGAGTGGGGGCTGATCTGGGACGTGGTGCCCGGCGCGGAGCTTATGGCGTCGGCGCGGGCGCTCGCGGCGTCGCTCGCGACGCAGGCCACCCGCGGTTTCGGGCTGACCAAGCGCGCCATGAACGCCTCCTGGGCCAACGGACTCGACGCCCAGCTCGAGGTCGAGGCGCAGTGCATGCAGGAGGCCGGGCGCACGGCGGACTACGCCGAGGGCGTACGGGCCTTCCTGGAGAAGCGCGCCCCCACCTACACGGGGCAGTAGCCGGGGCGCTTGAGGCGGGGATGACCGTCGGGGTGGTCGGCGCTGGGGCGATGGGGGCCGGCATCGCGCAGGTGGCAGCGCAGCGTGGCCACGCGGTGGTCCTCGCGGATGCGGCGGGAGCCGCGATCGAACGTGCGAAGGCCGGCCACGCCAAGGCGTTGGCGCGCGAGGTGGAGAAGGGCCGCGCCACGCAGGCGGAGGCGGATGCCACCCTGGCGCGCATCACCTACGTGACAGGTGTCTCGTCGGCCGAGCTCTCCGCGTTTGCGCCCTGCGGGCTCGTGATCGAAGCCATCGTCGAGGACCTCGACATCAAGCAGGGGCTGTTCCGCGCGCTCGAGCAGGTGGTCGCCGACTCCGCCGTGCTGGCGACGAACACGTCCTCGCTCGCGGTGGCCGCCATTGCCGGGGCCTGCCGGAAGCCGGAGCGCGTGCTCGGCATACACTTCTTCAATCCCGCGCCGGTGATGCCGTTGGTCGAGGTGATCCCGGCGCTGGCGTCCGATCCAACGCTCGCCGCCGCCGCCCGCGACCTCGTCGCCCGCTGGGGCAAGGTGCCGGTGCTGGCCTCCGACACGCCGGGCTTCATCGTGAACCGCATCGCCCGGCCGTTCTACGGCGAGGCGCTGCGCATCCTCGAGGAGGGCATCGCCGACTGCGCGACCATCGACTGGGCCATGACGACGCTCGGCGGTTTCCGCATGGGCCCGTTCGAGCTGATGGACTTCATCGGCAACGATGTCAACTATGCGGTGACGCGCTCGGTGTTCGAGGCGATGTACTACGACCCACGCTACCGGCCGGCGCTCACGCAGCGGCGCCTGGTGGAGTCCGGCTGGTTCGGTCGCAAGGCAGGGCGTGGCTACTACGACTATCGCGGTGGTGCGACGATGCCTGCGCCCACCGAGGACGCCGCGCTGGGGCGCGCCATCGTCGACCGCGTCCTCGCGATGCTGGTCAACGAGGCCGCGGACGCGGTGCAGATGCGTGTGGCCAGCCCGGCGGATATTGAGCTCGCCATGACGAAGGGCGTGAACTATCCCAAGG
>JAYQOZ010000116.1:0-7215 GCA_038145035.1 Gemmatimonadaceae bacterium
CGCGATCAGGTCGCTATGCGAGTCGAGCATGGGGTGATGCCGCACGGACCCGTCCCGCATCCAACACCGAAAGAAAGTTGCACATCGAGTCAGCCCTCCAGCCGATGTCCTAGACCACCCGCCCGCAGGCGCGGCAGTCGCCGGTCTGCGCATCCAGCGGCCCGACCTCGCGCGGGTGCTTCCGGCACACCCCGCACCGCTCGTCACAGGTGCAGGGGCAGTCCCCGCAGTCGATGCAGCCGTGGTCGTCAACGTCGTCCGTCCCGCACTTCGCGCAGCGGTAGTTCGGGTTGAGCCGGTCCAGCGCGATCTGGCGCAGATCCGGCTCCGGCACGATCACGGGACCGCTGGTGAAGGCCACCGCCTGCCCCAGCAGCAGCGCCGCCTGGGCCAAGCCACGTTCGATGGGGTCGCTCATGCGGCCCTCCGCGCGGTCACAAGGTAGCGGCGCACCGAGTAGCCGAGCGCGCGGGCCAGCTTCGCCGCCGTCTTGGCCGTCTGGTGCTTGCCGTTAAGGAACAGCGACACCGTGGAGGCCGAGACATCCGCCGCCCGCGCCATGTCCGAGGCCATCCAGCCCTTCAGGGCGATGTCCTCGGCCAGCCGGTCCACGTCGTAGGTAATGGGCTTGAGTGCCACGAGACGAACATTACGCCCACCGATCCGCCACGTCAAGCACAATCTTTAGTTCTCGTGAAACTTTTTTGTGTGGCAGGCGGCCCAGCGCCGGCTACGCGCGGGTGGCTAAGTCACTTCCGGCTGCGGTACTGCTCCACCACGGGCGCGGGGTGGCTCGGCATCGGGGTCATCGCCAGCGCGTTCCGAAGCTGGAACGCCCAGACGCGCGGGTTGTCCGGGTTGCGCCCGTAGATCCAGCCGTCCCGCCCGATCTGGTCGATGATGATCACCTCCCGATACGCGGAGGGCTCCCCGTTGACGTGGGTATAGGCCCAGACCACCAGATAGGCCCGGCCGACCTCCAGGCGCGGCAGCGTGGCGCACCCGGCGCTCAGGACCAGCGCGAGTGCCCACGCCCGGATCATGCCTTCACCAGCAGCGGCCCTGGCGTCCAGCCGTAGTGCGTCAGAAAGTCCGACGGGTCCAGCCAGTGTTCCCCGTTACCGTCGATGATCCGACCGGCCCAGAGGAACACGACATGCGCGTCCTTCCGGTTCTCCACCCACAAGATCCCGGTGTCCTCGTCGATGTCGTAGGACTGCGCCCACTTCACCCGCTCGCCCATCCGAGCCGCCACTCGGACCAGATGCTGATAGGTGATCCCGTCCTCTAGCACGTCCGGGTGTTCCGCCGCGCATCGGGCGATGGCTTCGTCGCGGGTCAACCCGAGCAGCGTGGCAATCGTCGCCACGCCACAGTCCCCGTCCAGCCCGTTCTGGGGCACAAACCGGATCATGTCCGGTGGCAGAGAGACGGGCTTACGCCGCCGTGCCATCAGGCCGCCTTCTTCCGCCGTAGGCACTTCAGCACGTCGGCCGCCATCTCAGGATCGAAAAATACGGAAATGAAACGCGGATCGTCGTCCGCGTAGCGCGGGTCGATGATCGTCACCGGGCACACGAAGATGTTCTGGTCCGGTAAGCCCTGCTCGTCCGCGTAGCGGTCGTAGGTCTTGTAGCTCCCGACCCGGAGGGCATGGGATATTAGCCGCGTGGCCGGGTCGCGGACCACTTGATAGCCGCTCACGTGCGTATGCCCGCACGTCAGGATGTGGTCCCGCCAGCCCATCTGCGCCGCCTTCGATGGGCCGTGCGCCGTGTTCCACTGGCTGTGGCCCTTGAAGTCGTGCCGCGCGTTGATCCGCAGGGACCGCCCGGACGGCAACCGTAGTTCCAGCCGGAGCCCGCTGGACTGGTGCAGCGTCGGCAACTGGCGCGTCATCCACACGAGCGGGTCGCCTGTGCCGCTCCACAGGTCGTGGTTCCCGCTCACCAGATACAGCCAGGGGCAGGCGTGGATCAGCCACTCCACGAGCTGCCAGGCATCCTTCGCGGACGTGGACTGTTCGCCGTAGAGCCGGGCCAACCGGCCGATCCAGTTGTTGTGGTAGTCCCCGACGTTCCCCGCCATCATGCCGGGGGTCTTGTTGATCAACTCGACGTGCCGCTGGAGGGCCACGATGTTCGTCCCGTCGTCGTCCACATGCGGGTCGCCAAAGTGGGCGATGCCAATCGGGCCGTCGATGGCGACCTCCACCGGCACCAGCCGCCGTGCTTCCTTTGCGACCGACAGCCGCTCAAACTGGACGGACCGGCGTTTGAGCAGTTCCGGCGTGGGCACACGCTCATCGGGCAGGTCCGGGATGGCGAACTCAGCCGCCTTGAAGCCTCGGGACCGCGCGATCTGGACGCGCCTGTCCAGCGTACCGCGGGGAATCCCGAGGGCCTTCGCGGCCTCGGTGATGGTGCCGTGTTCCGCGACCGCCGCCAGCGCCTCGCGGCACTGCTCGTCCGTCATGCGCGGCGTCGGCATGGCCTAACGGGCCTTCCGGCGCGGCTTTTCCGGCTTCTGGGACTTCTGCCACACCTGCACGACGGTGGGGCCGACCGCTTTCAGAAACGTCACGATGCCTTTCCAGCTCATGCGGCCTCCTGTTCAGCCTTCGCATCCGCCCGATACCGTCGCCACGGCAGCCATCCGCCAGACCGGACACCGTAGTAAATCGTCTGCCGCCCGCTCCACCGGAAGCCCAGCGCCGTCATCGCCTCGTACATCAGGCCGTCCGCTTCCGCCCGCGAGACGTGCCCGGCGTCCGTGCCGAACTCCCGCTCCGCGTAGGCATAGAGGTAGTCGTGCAGCCACGCGGCAGGCTCGTATTGCCCGCCAAACGGCGGATAGAGCGACCACAGAACACGCGGGACCGACGCCCCGTCTGAGTAGAAGCCCGCAGGCACCGTGAACACGCGGCCGTTCTTCGCCTGATAGACCAAATCCGCCGTGAGGCGCTTGCGCCCGGCGTGGACATGCTCCGTCACGAGCGGGGTCAGGAACGTCATGCCGCCGCCTTCCATGAATGGCCGCACACGTCACAGTGCCAGCCGAGTTCGTTCCGGTGAATGAGTCGCCACTCTTTGCACTTGGGGCACATTACGCGCCGTCCTCCTCGTCGTCGCGCCGCAGGAGGCGCAGGGTCGGCGCCGGCAGCCCGCACACCGCCTCGTCCAGCACCAGCCAGCCGCGCTCCGTCGCCTGCTCCGCGCAGTCCTCTGGGATCTCCCGCTCGTGGAGCCCGTCCGCGTCCACCAGCCCCGCCCAGACCAGCCGCACCTCAGGCACGGCCCGTCCGCATCATCTCGGCCAGCGTCACCGCCCGCCGTCCGACCTGCCGCGCCCACTTGCTGTCCAACATCTCCGCCGCCGCCGTCCGCCAGTCCCCGCGCTCCACCGCCGCGAGGAACTTCCGAAAGCCCTTTAGGCGCTGCATCCCGAGGTTGACGTGCATGTCGATCAGCACCCGCTGGCGCACCTCGTCCAGCAGCGGGAACCACGCATAGCGGGCCGTGAGTTCGCGGATCGCGAGGTCGATGTCCTCTCGCAGCCAGCGGTAGCAGTCCGCTTCGGAGATGCCTCTATCGGTGAGGTTCCGCCCGATCCCTACGGTCCACTTGCCCACCGTGTCGAGGTAGGGGAACAGCCGCTTCCCTTCGTGGCGCTCCAACTGCGCGACCAGCGCCGCATAGCCCGCGCCCGTCATCGGCCCCGCTCCAACGCTTCGACGCGCCGCTCCAGGTCCGGCACCCGCTGCACCATCGAGGCGTACTTGCTGCTCCGCTCGTCCGCCTGATCCATGCGCTTCACGATGTCCGCGTGATGTTCGGACTCGCGCGCCATCAGGTTGTCGATCTTCTGGATCACGCTCGCCCGATCCGCCCGCGACACGAACACGAACAATCCGCCCAGCATCGACAGCCCGGCCATCAGGAGTCCCAACTGCTCCGCGCCCGTCATACGCCAAACCAGATCGCCACGACGGCCCGCCCCGCCCCGCCGCCGATCAGTAGGAGAATCCCGATCCGCTCCTTCCAGGTGAAGGCGTGATGAAGGCGGATCAGCGCGTCCATCGTGCTACCCTGTGCGGCATGTTGGACATCATTGGCCCGCTGGCGCTCATGGTCGCGCTGTGGTTCATCATTCGGTCAGCGGTGGAGAGCGCCATTAGGGCCTCCCGCCGTTGATCAGGTTGTTGAGCCCCCCAAGCCCAACGTAGCCAGCCGCCGCGCCGCCGCCCGTCGCCGCCGCCCACTTCCCTACCTTCGCCGCCTTCGCCGCCCGCGCGAACTCGCGCATCCCGCTGGCGTACTGATCGGCCTTGCCGACCGATCCGGCCGTGTCCGTTAGAGCCTCATTCATGCCCTTCGCGATGAGCGCGACCTGCCGCTTCATGGGGCCGCTCAGTTTGTTGAACTCGTCCGCCGATAGACGCGAGATGATGCTGTAAACGTCGCGGCCTTCCTTGAACGTCATGTCTGCCGCGCCTGGTGTCGTGGACCGGCGCAGCAGGTTCGTGACAGCCCGTGGCGTGTAGGCGCTCGCGTCCTTGAGTTCCCCGGCCCTGAGCAGCGCATCACCGAATTTCTGCGTACTGACAGGCAGGTTATTGGCCGCCTGTGCGACCGCCTCCAGGTTCGCCCCCGCCCGCGCCTTGCTGATGCCAAGCCCCTTCGCAAGGACGCCGGGAATCTGCCTCACGGCTCCGGGGAGATTGATCCCGGTCGGGCTGGCAAACTGAATCAGGCCGGGGCTGCTGTTCACGGGCACAGCATTCCCCGTCTCCGGGTCCGTCAGGTTCTCCGGGATAGGCCGCACGAAACGGTCCAACATGGGCCGGTCGCGCATCTGGTCGGCCAGTGAGGGGCGCGGCGGCGTGGGCCGCTCTCCATCACGCCCGAACAGGGCCGCCACGCCCTGCTCCGGCGTGGCCTGCTGCCGCTCGTCGTAGCGAGCCACCAGGGCACGGATCTGGTCATCAGCCAGCCCCTTCGCGCGGCCTCCCGGGCCGATGCGGCGGACGTCATCCTCGCGTGCCATCACCGGCCCCCGAGCAGTTCATCGAGCAGCATGTCACGCTCATCTGCGCCGCCACCAGCGGGAGGCGCGGTCGCGGAATCGCTGCCCTTGAACGCCAGCACCTTGTCCGCAATGGCGCGGATCTCGTTCAGGCGCTCGTTAAACCGGCCCTCCGACTGCGCCCGCGTGAGGGCCTGTTCCGCGTTCATCAACAGGTCCAGTTCCGGCGCACTGAGGGCACCAAAACCCGTCGCGCCGGTCTTGGACTGCTTCTTCAGTTCATCGAGGGTGTTCACGGCCAACTTCGACGCGATGGACTTGATCGCGGCCAGTTCGTCGGCCCCTCCCATGAGGCCCATATTGGCCGCCCACTCCGGCACCCGCGCACGCCCCGTAACAGCCCGCGCCCTGTCGTTCAGGTCGTACACCGGCTGTCCTTTGGGGTCCGTGGACTTGGACTGGAGGCGGTCCAGCTCAGCCAGTAGGCCAGTGGCCCACTTCCGCTCGCCTTCCACGACGTTCTGCGCCGCCGCCTGCGTCGCCGCGCGCTTGTCCTGCTGGTCCTGAATCCGCCCCTGAGCGATGACGGCATTGAGCCCGGCCATCATCTGCTGGGTGTTCATGGTGCCGCGCTGGATCTCCAACTGGGCCTTGGCGATGAACTCCTTCAGATCCCGATCCTTCGCCGCCTGCTGTTCACGGAACAGGCGATTCTCGTCGGCCATTGCCGCCTGCGCGTCCCGCTGGGCCTGCGCGTTCAGATACCGCGCCCCGCCGCGCATCACCGTCTGCTCCGGGCCGTCCCCGCCCAGTTCGTCCGCACGCGCGACCGGGTTCGTCTGGTCCGTGGTCGATTCCAGTGGCCCCTGCACCAGCACGCCTGGGATCTTCCGCATCGCCCCGCCAAAGCCCTGCCGCGCCATCAGGGCCTCGGTATCGGCGTTGACCGCGTCACCAGGCATCGCCGTTGACTCAATCGTGGACGCCCGGCGGAACTCCCGCTCGTTCGCCAGATCATCGATCTGCGCCTGTGAGATCTTCGCGATCCGCGCTTCCTGCTCACGGCGGAACGCCAAGTCCTCGTCACGCTGCCGGATGGCTGCGTCCCCCTCGGTCTTGGCCTGCGCGTCGAGGGCGGCCTGCCGGTCCAGCAGCGCCCGACGCATGACCTCCTCGATGATGGCGTCCCGGGCCGATGCGCCCGCGCTCACGAAATTCAGATTCGGCATCGCGTCACCCCTGCAACCGGCGCATGATGTCGTCCAGCGAATCCTGCGCCTGGCCGCCCTGCGCTCCGCGTCCGCTGTTGCTGTAGCCCGACAGCAGCGCCGACAGCCACCCGCTGAGTTGTTCGCCGCGGCCCGCGTTCAGGTTCCGCGCGTCCACCGTGTCCCGTGGATCGCCGATGGACACCGTGCGCCGCGTCACCTCCGGCATCGGATTGCCTGTCAGGAGCCGATTCCGCGCCTCCTCAGACAGCGCCGTCGCCGCCGTCGTTTCGGCATGGGTGGCCTGTCGTGGCGCAGTCGAATACGGCGAGAGCTGCGGCCGGGCGCCCGGGTTCGTCACCCGCTGCGCGGACAAGAGCTTCTTCCATGCATCGTCCCGGCCCGTGCGGTTCTCCTGCTCCCGCCGCACCGTCTGATCGAAGAAGTCATTGTCGGCCTGCGCGTTCAGGTCCGCCATCGACCGATCCCGCGCCATCAGGAGCGCGGCAAGGTCCATCTGCCCGTTGAACCGCTGGCCGCGGTTGTTCGCAGACGCCTGCGACGCCCCGCCCAGACCCGCCCCAATGGCGTCAATGACCGGAATCGCCGCCAGCGAGGCCCCGCCCGTGAACGGCGCGGCAATCCCCGCGCCCAACTTCCCCAGCCATCCCCATCCCATCGCCGCCTCCTACAGGTTCGCCCAGCGGAAGTCATTCTGGTTGCCAAGGTCCCATTCTCGCAGGGCCAACTCCCGGAGAAACTGATCCATACTCAAGTTCTGCCCGCGCCGGCTGAGGTCCAACTGCCCGAGGCCCAGCGTCCGGTTCAGGTCCAGCCCCGCATAGCCCAGGCCCAAATTTCCAAAGCCCAGCGCGTTCTGCGACGTGAGCGCCGCGTTCTGGCCCGACAGCCCGAGCGCCTGCATCTGGTTGTCCAGGGTGGCCAACTCCCGCGACAGGCCCGCCTGCTGCTCCGTCGTGAG
>JAYQOZ010000117.1:0-7180 GCA_038145035.1 Gemmatimonadaceae bacterium
CAACGGAGGTTCCAGGTCACGCGGTTCGTGCCCGCGCTGTTCGTGCCGTCAAAGCGCGACACCACCGCGCCACTGGCGTCGGTGATTTCGAACTCGATGCTCGGGGCCTCCTCGTCCTGCTCAGCCTTCAGTGCCTCCCAGCCGGGGAATGGCACATCGGCGCCCGTGCGGTTCAGGCCCTGCTCCCGCTGCTGGCGCTGCTGGCGCTGTGAGCGGAGGGCGCTGCGCAGGTGGTAGGTGAAGGTTGCGCCCACCGGCGGGTTGCGCAGGAAGAAGTGTGCGGCGCCCTGGAAGCTCTCGTCGCTGCCGCCCAGCGGCGAGTCGCCCAGGAACAGCACGGCAGGACGCGTCGGCAGCAGCGTCAGCTCGCCACGCAGGGCCTGCGGGGTCAACGCCCGCAAAGGGGCGTAGTCGTCGAGCACGTAGTTGCCGCGCCCGAAGGTGGCGAGCACCAGGTCGTTCAGCTCCGGGTGGATGGCGATGTCGCGCACCGGGATCGGCGGCAGGCCGCCGCGCATCTGCTGCCAGGTGGCACCATCATCGAGGGAGACGAAGAGGCCAAATTCCGTGCCGACGAAGAGCATGCCGGCCCGTACCGGGTCCTCGCGCACGACGTGTACCGAGCCGCGGTCCGGGAGGTTGTTGGTGATGTTCTGCCAGCTGCGGCCGCGGTCTCGGGAACGCAGCACATAGGGCTTGAAGTCGCCGCGCTTGAAGTTGTTGATGGCGGCGTACACGAGGTTGTCGTCGTGCGCCGAGGCGCTGAGGTAGGCGATGTAGCTGGTGTCCGGCACGCCTGCGAAGCGCTCGATGCGCCGCCAGTCGCCGCCGCCGTTCTCGCTGACCTGGACCAGGCCGTCGTCGGTGCCGACGTACAGCAGGCCCTCGACCCGCGGCGACTCGGTGAGCGCCGTGATATTGCCATAGTACGAGGTGGAGGTGTTGCGCGAGACCGCGTCCACGCTCCACACGCGACCCTGCATCTTGAGCGAGGTGCGTGGGATGTTGCGCGTCAGGTCCGCCGAGACGGCGGTCCAGGAGTTGCCGCGATCCTCCGAACGCCAGAGGCGCTGCGAGGCGAAATACAGCCGCGTGCTGCGGTGTGGCGAGATGGTGAGCGGCGAATCCCAGTTCCAGCGCGAGGGATCCTCGCCCGGGGCCTCCTCGGGCACGATGCGTATGGACTCACCCGTGCGGCGGTCGAAGCGAACCAGGCCGCCGTTCTGCGACTCGGCGTAGATGGTGTTCGGGTCCGTAGGGTCCACGCGGCTCTGGAAGCCGTCGCCGCCGTTGGTGACGAACCAGTCGGCGTTCACGATGCCGTTGTCGCTGTTCGTGCGCGCGGGGCCACAGAACGAATAGTTGTCCTGCGTGCCGCCACAGACGATGTAGAACGGCGCCTCGCGACTGACGTCGATCTTGTACATCTGCGCCAGCGGGAGATTCTCGAAGAAGCGGTAGCTGGAGCCGGCGTCGAAGGACTCATACAGGCCGCCGTCTGAGCCAATCAGGATGTGCTGCGTGTCGTCCGGGTCCACCCAGACCGCGTGGTTATCCACGTGCTTGCCGTCCTCGCCCAGCGCCGCGAACGTGCGGCCGCCGTCGTTGGAGACCTGCGTGCGCACGTCCACCGCGTAGACGCGGTCGGGGTTCACCGGGTCCACCCAGATCTCCTGGTAGTAGAGCCCGACGGCGGAGTACGAGCCGCGCCGCTCCCAGCTTGCGCCGCCGTTTTCCGAACGGAAGGTGCCGCCACGGTTCTGTGCCGCCTCGGCGATCGCGTACACCATGTTCGGATGCGACGCCGAGCGCGCGAGACCGATGCGACCTTCACCGGAGGGCACGCCGGAGACCTGCTTCCAGGTCAGGCCGCCATCGGTGGAGCGGTGCAGGCCGCTCTCGGGTCCGCCGGCGATATAGCCAAAGACGTGGCGGTGGCGCTGCCAGGTCGAGGCGAGGAGCACGTCGGGATTGCGCGGATCGACGTCCACGTCGTTCACGCCGGCCCATTTCTCGCCGGAGAGGATCTTCGACCAGGTCTCGCCGCCATCGACGGATTTGTAGAGGCCGCGCTCCCCGCCCTCGCTCCAGAGCGGGCCCTGGGCGGCCACGTAGATGACCTTCGAGTCGCGCGGATCGAAGGCGATGCGTCCGATATGCTCGGATTCACGCAGGCCCTTGTGCTGCCAGGTCCGTCCGCCGTCCTCGGACCTGTAGACGCCGTTGCCGTAGCTCACCGAGCGCTGGGCGTTGTTCTCGCCCGTGCCCACCCAGACGACGTTCGGATCGCTGGGGTCGAGCACGACGGTGCCCACCGAGTACACGTCGGCCTGCGAGTCGAAGATCGGCACCCAGGTGGTGCCGGCGTTGTCCGTCTTCCAGACGCCTCCCGAGGCCACCGCCACGTACCACGTGCGCTTGTTCGGGTGCACCGCGATATCGACGATGCGGCCCGAGTAGGTGGCCGGGCCGATGTTCCGGAACCGGAAGCCGCCCAGGGCGGCGGCGGAGATGCCGGCCGTGCTGTCGCGGGTGGCCGGGGTGGCTCCCGCGGCGGTGCCCCGGCCGGAGCGGCCCTGGGCGTTCACGGGGCGGGCCGGGAGGGCGATGAGCAGGGCGAGCGTGGATCGCATCGTCTCACGGGTGAGGGTCGAAGGGCCACCCCGGGGGAGGGCGGGTTCCGGTGATTCTACGTCCTCTGGCAACCATCCGCTGGGGGGCCGGTGACGGAAGAAGCGGACCCTTGACCCACAGGACGTTCCCATGACCAGGATGCTCCCTCTTCGGGCGGCCCTGCTGCTTGCCGCCGCCGCTCCCGCCGTCGCCTCGGCCCAGGAAAGCCGTATTCGGATCACGCCACGCGCCGAAGGCGTGGTGGTCTCCCAGGGCCGGGTGGAGATCCTTCGCGGCAACCGCCTGATGCTGGGCATCACCACGATGGCGGAGAGCGGGCGCGGCGACACGCTTGGCCTGCTCATCGAGGATGTGATGGACGACTCGCCGGCGGCGAAGGCCGGCCTCAAGGAGGGTGATCGCCTCCAGGCCATCAACGGCACCAGTCTCCGCGCCAGCCCGGCCGACGCCGGCCAGGATGACTACGACGGCATCCTTTCGCGCCGGCTGACGCGCGAGATGGGCAAGGTCAAGGAGGGCGAAGAGGTGGAGCTGCGCGTCTACAGCGACGGCCGCAGCCGCACGTTGCGCATCAAGCCCGCGACCATGCAGGAGCTCTACGGTGACCGGAGCGGCTTCAGCGTGCTTCGTGCGCGCTCGAACGACCGTGCCGTGCTCGGCGTGACGGTCTCGAGCACCGGCAGCGCGCGCGACACGCTCGGCGTGTTCGTCTCGGCCGTGACCGAGGACGGGCCGGCGGAGAAGGCCGGCATCATCGAGGGTGATCGCATCGCGGCGATCAACGGCGTGAGCCTCCGCGTGGCCCGCGAGGATGCAGACGACGAGCAGGCCGGCGCCGCCCGCGCCACGCGGCTGACCCGCGAGATGGAGAAGCTCAAGGCCGGCGACGTGGCCGAGCTGACGGTGATCTCCGGCGGCCGCTCGCGCACGGTGCGCGTGACCACGGTGAAGGCCAGCGACCTGCCGAACCAGGGCGGCGCCTACGGCTTCAGCATCTCACCGTCCGGCGCGATGCGGGCCTTCGAGGGTGTAGAGGGTGGGGTCTGGGTGACGCCGCCCACCCCGCCCACCCCGCCGACGCCGCCGACGGCTGCCACTCCACCCTCGGCACCGCGCCTGCGGATGGTCCCGTCGGCGCCGGTTGCCCCGGCCGCGCCCACCGCACGCACGGTGTGGCGGACGCGGATCGTGACGATCTAGCGGTGGCTAGAAGCTGCTGCCCAGGAGCACCGCGTTGAGCACGAGCCGGTCGAGCGCGCGCCACCAGCCCCGGAACATCGGGTCCGAGGTGAACATCACCACGTTGCCGCGCCCGACCCGCTCCTGCGCAATGAACACGCTGCCCTTGAGCAGCCGCTCGGAGTTGTTGGGAAACACGAAACCGCCGCGGCGCAGCGTGCCACTGGTGGGGAACACCGCCACGTTCCCGCCGTCCTTGGACAGCGTGTAGAACGAGCTCCCGCCGACCAGCACGGGGAAGCGGCGCTCCTCCATGCCGAGCGTGACCCAGTTGGTCATGTCGAGCACCACGTCGAAATGACTGCCCGGCAGGTCGGCGATGTCGTCGGCGCAGGCGTTGGGGCTGGCCGCGGCGCGCAGCGAGTCCAGCGGCGCCTCGGCCGCCGGTGCCGGCTTGAGATCCTTCTTCTCCTCGCACTGGATGCGCCGCACCGAGGTGAGGCCGACGTCCTCGCGGGTGGCCCACTGCGTGGCGCCGCCAAAGGTCACCAGCGCGCCGCCGCCCTCGACCCAGCGCTTCAGGCCGGCACCGTTGCCGAGGCTGCCGAGCCCGCCGCTGGGGATGATGATCGCGTTGAAGGCCGAGAGGTCGCCGCCGAGCGCGCTGGCGGAGATCGGCGTGAACTTGAGCCCATAGCGCTGTTCCAGCGACCACCAGAGGGAGCCGTAGCTGGTCTGCGAGATGCCGGCGTCGCCGACGATGGCGATGCGCGGGGCCTCGAGCGCGACGACCACGCCGGAGCCCGTGCCATACTGCGAGGTCTCCGGGAAGGCGGTGTTCACCCCGCGCACCTCTACGCCGGCTTCCTTCGCGAGCGCATCGATGCGCGCCGCCAGCGTGGCGTCGTTGCGGCCCACGCGGGCTACCCAGGTGCCGCGCGGCCAGTTCGTGGCGCCGGTCTGGATCGGCTCCGCCGCGATGGCCACGCGATAGCCGTCTTGCATCAGCAGGGCGGCCAGCTTCGCCGCACCGTGCCGGTCATTCTTCCAGAGGAAGGCCGAGCGCGCGTCGCGGCCCTCGACGATGCCGCCGCTGATGGCCACCGGCAACACCTCGCCGTTCATCCGGGTGCCGTTGCTGAGCGAGAGTGCCGTGCCGCTCACCGACGGCGCATCCTCGGTCCAGTACGCCTCGACGCCGAACGCCACCGGCAGCGCCCAGGCAGATATGTCATAGAACTCGTAGCCCTCGGCGTCGCTGGCGTTGCGCGAGCGCTGCTGGTTGCGCTGGAACCGCTCGACCTGGTTCTTCGCGAACACGGGGTCGAGCTCCGGATCGGGCTCGAGCACCGCCTTGGCGAGCTTGCCCTGCGGCTGCGCGATGTCCACCACGTAGGCGCCGGCCGGGAACTGCCGCGCGCGCGAACCATCCTCGCGGTAGCTCCAGGCCTTCGTGCTGCTGAAACCGCCAGTCGCCTGCGTGACCTCGATGCCGGCGCGTAGCAGCGCGGCCGCCAGCTCGGCGGCACGCGCCGGATCGTTGCCCGGCAGGAAGACGACGCGCTTCATCGTGCCATTGCGGCCATCGGTGATGGCGCGGGCCCGGAATCGCGCGTAGTCCCGCACCAGCCCGCGGGCCGAGTCCGCTGAGGTCTCGAAGGTCGCGACGGCGGCTACGAAGTGCTTGCTGATGCCGTCGCGCAGCGAGAGCAGCGTGCCATCCTCGCGGCGCTTGAGCAGCGCCGGGCCGCCGTCCGTCTCATACGTGGTGCCCATCGCGCCGTTCAGCGAGGGCCAGGAGTCGTAGTAGCCAGGGTAGTAGAGGTCGAAGGCATCGCGCACGAAGTACAGCCAGCCGTAACGGTCGAAGGCCGCCGCGTTGCCGCGTCCGATGGCCTCGCTCCAGCCGTACGGCCACTGCGAGATATTGGTGTTCACCGGCCGTGCGGCCGGCGCCATGTAGAAGGTCGACGTGTAGCCGTGCAGGTCGGCCGTGACCATGGGGTGCCAGCGCAGCATGCCGCCGACGATGGCCTGCACCTCGCGCTGCGTCATGGCCATCAGGTCGCGGTTCATGTCGAACCGGTAGTGATTGAAGCGACCGCTGATGCTCCAGGGCTGGTTGCGCTGCTGCTCCATGGCCTGGCGCTCGGGGCTGCCCACGGCGATGGAGTTGCTCCACACCGCGAAGCGCTCGTGGCCGTCCGGGTTGGAGCTGGGGTTGATGATCACGAGCGCGTTCGCGAGCCGGGCCATCGTTGCCGGGTCCTCGGACGCCGCGAAGTGATAGAGCAGCTGCATCGAGGCCTCGAAGCCCGGCACCTCGTCGCCGTGCACCGACCCTGAGAACCACACGACGGTGGGCGTGCGCGCCGCCACGGCATCGATCTGCGCCTGTGTCGCGCCGCGGGGGTCGGCGATGCGGTCCAGGTCCGCCTGGATCGCATCGAGCCGCGCGATGTTCTGCGGCGTGCTCACGACGTAGATGCGCATCGTGCGCCCTTCGTTCGTGACCCCGATCTCCTCGACCTTTACCCGGTCGGGGGCCGCCTGGGCGATGGCCAGCAGCACGCGCTCCTGCAGGTGATACTGCGTGTGCCGCGCGCCGACGTTGTAGCCGAGCACGCTCTCTGGCCGTGGCACGGTGGCACGGTAGGGGCCACCGGAGTAGAACGAGAAGTCCCGGTCGTCGCGCAGGGAGTCGGTCGAGGTGCGCTGGGCGGGAAGCGTCGGGGCGAGCAGCGCAAGCGAGAGTGCGGCGATGGTCAGGCGCATCGGTCCCTGGTGAGTGCGGGGTGGGCTTCGAGAGGACGTAAGACGGCGGACGAAAGACGGCGAACGAAGGCGAACGGCGCAAGAAGCCCGCGGCAGAAGCCGTCGTTCACTTCCGTCCTGCGGCCTCCGTCGTACGTCCTAGAATTCGATCTGCGTGCCGAGCTCGACGACGCGATTCGGCGGCAGCTGGAAGTACTGCGTCGCGGAGCGCGCGTTGCGCGCCATGAAGGCAAAGATCTTCTTGCGGGCGATGTTCATCGACAGGCCACCCTTCTTCCACGGCCCGCGGCGCGCGATGAGCTGCTCGCGGCCGAGGAAGTAGCTCGTGTCCAGCGGGCGCGCGGCGATGCCATTGTCTCGGCAGCGCTGCAGGATCTCCTTCACGTCCGGCGACTCCATGAAGCCGTAGACGGCCACCACGCGGAACACGCCGTGGCCCAGGGCCTCGATGAACACACGTTCCTCGCGCCGGGTCTCCGGCACGTCGGCCGTCTGGATCGACAGGATGATCACCGTCTCGTGCAGCACCTTGTTGTGCTTCAGGTGGTGCAGCAGCACCACCGGCACGCCCAGCGGCTCGGAGGTCATGAAC
>JAYQOZ010000118.1:0-7178 GCA_038145035.1 Gemmatimonadaceae bacterium
CGATTTCCAATAGCGCCATCGAGCCCGAGCCATCGTCATCGGCGCCGTTCTTGATGGAGTCGAGCCGCGGCGGATACGTCCCGGCGGGCCAGAGCCCCGGGGCGGTCCTGCCGCGCTTGGCGTTGGCGAGGCGCAGCGAGTCGTGGTCCACGGCGGCGGCCGTGAGCGGATCGTGGGCGCTGTGCGCGCCCAGCGCGACGTACTGGCCACGCAGCCGCGGATCACGGCCCGGCAGGATGCCGATGACGTTCCGCGCCGGCGCCTCGATCTCCTCGTACCGCAGCGTGAACTGCACCGAGGTCTCCCCCGCGTCGAGCAGGGCCGCCAGCATCACGTTGCTGACGACCAGGCTGAGCGGCATCGCCCGCACCGGGCTCCCGTCGCGCAGGCTCAGCCCACGGCGCATCATGGAACTGCGCATCGCGCTCGGAAGGCCATCCCAGCCCCCCATGACCACCGCCGCGGCCTCGGCAAAGCGACCGTTCGGCCCTTGGGTAAAGCCGCGCGGATACACCGGGGCCCGACGTGGATTCGACGTGAGCAGCACGACCTTGCCACGGGCCTCCTCGGCGCTGATCCAGGTCGCGGTATCCCCGAGCACGCCGCCGACCACGAGCTCCGCCGTCTCAACCGCGCGCGGCACCCGGCCGGCGCTGACCAGCGGCCCGAAGTCCTCGCCGAGCGAGAAGCGGCGCGTCCCCACATGGACCGCCCCACCGTCGGCAAAGCCCCGCCACACGGCGGGCAGCTGCTGGAAAAAGCTCCCATCGGGGCCACCGGGCTGGACGCCGAGCCGCTCGAGCTCACGGGCGATGTAGGCGGTGGCCTTCACGTGGCCCTCGCTGCCGGTGGGACGACCGCCCATCGAGTCGTCGGCGAACTGGTAGAGTCGCGTCATCAGGTCGCCGCGGGTGATGGCGGGGACCGTGGGCTGCGGCTCGCGCTTGAGCGGCAAGGGGGCCGGCCGCTGGGCCACGGCGAGCGTCGGCACGAGGGCGGCGGTCAGCACCGCGCCCCGGACGGGGTGAGGGACCATCAGGCTGTCTCCGAACGGTGGGGGTCAGGGACGCCAAGCGTCCCGCACGGACAGGGCAACCTAACGCCGCGCCGGGGTTCGGCGTTTAATGGACGCATGGGGCGAGGGCCCCGCGCGTACACCACTCGGAGGAAACGATGCGGGCGATTCGGATGCTGTTGGCGATGGCGCTGGTGTTTGTGGCCATGCCGGCCGCGGCGCAGGGCGGAATGGGCCAGGGCGGCCAGGGCGGCCAGGGCGGCCAGGGCGGCCAGGGCCGCGGCGGTCAGATGGGACAGCGCCAGAATGCGATGCTGTTCAAGGATATCACGCTCAGCGAGGCACAGAAGGCGAAGATTGATTCCCTGCAGAGCGCGAATCGCGAGGCGATGATGGCGATGATGCAGGGTGGCGGGATGCAGGACCCGGCCAACCGCGGGAAGGCGGCGGAGATGCGCACGAAGCTCAACGCCGACATCCGTGCGGTGCTGACGCCCGAGCAGCAGACACAGTTCGACAAGAACGTCGCCGAGATGCCGCAGGGCGGCATGGGCCAGGGCCGCCGACCGCCGGGCGGGCGCTGACGCGGTCGCGGCGGGCGGATTGAGGCGATTCGCCCCCGCGGCCCCGGCCTACGGGCGCGGGTCGTCGCGCAGGATGGCGTAGAGTTCGTTGTCCCGAGGGACGCCGTCGCGGAACACCACCCCGCGCAGGCGTCCCTCGCGTTGCATGCCCACCTTCCGCATCACCGCACCGGAGGCGGGATTCTCCGCGAAGTGCTGCGCATCGATGCGATGCAGCCCGAGCGTGTCGAAGCCACAGGCGATGACGGCGCGCAGGGCCTCGGTCGCGATGCCCTCTCCCCAGGCGTGGCGGGCGATCCAATACCCGACCTCCGCGCGGCGGTGTGCCGCGACGATACGCAGGCCCATCGCCCCCACGAGGTCGTCCTCGCGGCGCAGGGCCCAGATCACCTGCCTGCCCTCGGCGTACCATCCGGCGTGCTTCGACAGCCAGTCAGCGGCCTGCTCCGGCGGATAGGGGTGCGGGATCGTGAGCGTCTCGCGCGCCACCTCCTCGACGCTGAGGCAGCACACGATCGCCGCCAGGTCCTCGGGCACGAACGCCGAGAGGAGGAGCCGTGCCGTGCGGAGCATCGGGAACGCCGGCGGAAGCTGCGCGGGGGCTGACGACGCGTGCGGTGCCATGCGCTGGATGCTACGCGCGCGAGGCCTGCGGCGACAGCGGCGGGCGCTCCTCGCCTTCCCCACCCCGCGGTCCGGACCCAGATTGCAGGGATGACGCAGCCCCTCGACGTGCTGGCCATCGCCGCGCACCGCGACGACGTGGAACTGACCTGCGGCGGCGCCCTCGCCGCGCAGGCGCGCCGGGGCCAGCGCACCGGCATCATCGACCTGACCGCCGGCGAGATGGGCACCCGCGGCTCCGCCGAACTGCGCGGCCAGGAGGCCGAGCGCGCCGCGGCCGTCCTCGGGGTCGCGCTGCGCGAGAACCTGGGGCTGCCCGACGCCGGGATCACCAACACCCCGGACACGCGTCGCGCGCTCGCGCAGCGCATCCGCGTGCTGAAGCCACGCGTGGTGATCGCGCCGGCGCCGCGCGGGCGGCATCCCGACCATCGGGTGGCCGCCCAGCTCATCCGCGATGCCTGCTTCCTTGCCGGGCTCACGAAGCTCGACCCCACGACGCCGCCGCATCGGCCCCTCAAGGTCCTGCACGCCGTCGCGTATCGCGAGGACCACGTGAAGCCGACGTTCGTGATGGACATCAGCGAGACCTTCGAGACCAAGCTCGAGGCCATCCGCTGCTACGGCTCGCAGTTCGACGGCACCACCTGGGCCGGCGAGGTCTATCCGAACGGCGAGTCCCTGTACGACATCATCCGCCATCAGGCCGCCCACTATGGGTCACTGATCCGCTGCCGCTATGGCGAGCCGTTCTTCACCTACGAAACGCTGCGCGTGGACAACCTCCTCGCGCTCGAGGTCTCCACGTTTTGAGCGCCCCCCGCGAGCTCTCCTACCCGACCTATCTGGAACTCGAGACCCTGCTCGACCTCCAGCGGCCGCAGAGCCAGCCGGAGCATCCGGACGAGCTGCTGTTCATCGTCGTGCACCAGGCCAGCGAGCTCTGGTTCAAGGTCCTGCTGCACGAGTTCGACCAGCTCGTCGCGCGGCTCGAGGCGGCTGATCCACAGGGCGCGCTGACGACGATGCAGCGCATCAACACGCTGGTGGAGCTTGTCGCGCACGAACTCTCGGCACTCGACACGCTGCCGCCGCAGCGCTTCGCGCAGTTCCGCGGGTACCTCGGGCGTTCCAGCGGCTCGCAGAGTGCGCAGTTCCGGGCCATCGAGGCCACGAGCGGCCTGCGCGACCCGCATTTCATGGCGGCGCTCAAGGAACACGGCGAGCTCCCGCCCGTGGTGCAGCGCGCCCTGTCGCGGCCCACGCTGCAGGCGCTGTTCCTCTCGCTGATCGAGGCCAAGGGCGTCACGCTGGAGCAGATCTACGCCGAGGCGGAGCATGGGCTGTTGCTGATGCTGGCCGAGGCATTCCTGGCGTACGAACAGGGCTTCGCACGCTGGCGCTTCCTGCATGTGCAGCTGGTGGAACGGATCATCGGGCCCGACACCGGTGGTACCGGTGGGACACTCGGCGCGCGGTATCTCGCCAAGACCGTGAGCCAGCGCTTCTTCCCGGAGCTCTGGGCGGTGCGGGCGCGGCTGTATGGACGCGGCTAGCCTGCGCGACATCTCCGTCGCGTTCGACGCGACGACGCCGGCCTGGCCCGGCGACACGCCGTTTTCCTGCGGCTGGGCCTGGGCCATCGGCGAGGGCGCAAGCGTGAACGTGTCGCGCTGGGAGACCAGCCCGCACGTGGGCACGCACGCCGATGCGCCGCTGCACGTGCAGGCCGACGGTGCCGGCGCGGATGCCCTGCCGATCGCGCCCTTCGTGGGTGATGCCTGGCTCGTGGATGTCGCGGCGCACGCCGAGGCACTGACGATGGAGCAACTGGAACGCGCCGGGTGGCGGCGGGGTGAACGACGGCTGCTGCTGCGCACCGGCCGGACGACGGCTACGGGGCGCTTTCCCGAGAGCTGGCCGTCGCTGAGCCCGGAGACGGCGCAGGCGCTCGTGGCTGACGGGCTACAGCTCCTGGCGGTGGACTGCCCGAGCGTAGACGACCGTGAGAGCAAGGACCTGGCGGTGCACCACGCGCTGTTCGCGGGCAGTGCCTACGTGCTCGAGAATCTCGATCTGCGAGGCGTCGATGAAGGGCGGCACACGCTGCTGGCCTTCCCCCTCAGGACCGGGGCCTGCGATGCCGCCCCGGTGCGGGCCTTCCTGCGCGCGAACGGCTGACGCCGAGCCGGGCCTGGGCCTCGGCCGTTGGGCTCCCGTCAGAAGGTCCTGCCAACAAAGACGGTTTCCGGGCCGTATTCTCTGCGACCGGACCCCGGCGGCAGTTGCCGCCATTCCTCATCTCTGCACGCCCTGAGACCAATCGATGTCCAGCATTCGCCTCCTGAAGACCGCCACATTGTTGCTCACTGTGACAGGCGCCGCCGCATACGCGCAGGAGTATGACCCGGCAGATCCCTGGGCCACGCTCCGCGCTGAGCACTTCGTGAAGCCGCCTGCAGCCGTCGCGCGCATGGTGACGTCGCCGCGGACCGACATCTCGTTTGACGCCCTGTCGCCGGACGGACGGTACGCGGTTCGGCTCAGCGGCCCCGGTCGCGGAAGCATCCAGCAGTACGGCACGCCGCATCTGTACCTGGGCGGCCTGCAGGTGGATCCGAACGCGAACCGCGCCCGCAGCCTCACGAACGTCCGCTTCACGGGCCTTGAGCTGGCGGATCCCCGCACGGGCGCGACGCGGAAGATCGAGACTCCGGCCGGCGCACGGGTGAGCGACCCGACCTGGTCGCCCGACGGTCGTCAGCTCGCATACCTCGCGCACACGGACGCGGCCACGCACCTCTACGTCGCGGAGGTCGCGAGCGGACGCTCGACGCGCCTGACGCGCAGCCCGCTGCTGGCGACGCTGGTGACCGAGCCGCGCTACGCGCCGGACGGACGCTCGATCGTGGTGGTGCTGGTCCCGTCGGGACGCGGCGCGGCGCCGACGCACGGGCCGAACGGCATCGAGGACGGCCCGCAGGTGCGCTTCACCGAGGGCGTGGCCAAGCCGCAGCGCGTGTACGCCTCGCTGCTCGAGGATCCGCACGACAAGGCGCTCTACAAGTACCACACCACCGGCCAGCTGGCGCTGGTGGACGCACGCTCCGGCGCCACGCGCACGGTGGGTGCGCCGGCGATGATCCGCAGCGCGGACGTGTCGCCGGACGGGCGCTACCTGCGCGTCACCAAGGTGGTGGAGCCGTTCAGCTACATCGTGCAGCACACGTCCTTCGGCAGCGTGACGGAGCTCTGGGAGACCAGCGGCCGTGTGGCGGCCACGCTCGAGACGCGCGAGCTCCGCGAGGGCGAGGTGCAGACGGGCCCGCGCAACCAGGAAGCCGACACCTCGCGTCGGAACTATGCCTGGCATCCCGCCGGCGGCCTCACCTACCTGCAGACCACCGTCGGCAACAACAACCGCGCAAACGGCGTGCGCTGGATGCTTTGGTCGGCGCCCTTCGCCGCCGGGGACACCGCCCTGCTCTTCGCCGGCAGCGCGCGCTTCACCAATGCCGCCTGGGGCACGGATCCCTCAACGTTCTTCGTGAATGACAGCGGCCAGGTCTCGGCCGTGCGCGTGGCGGACACGGGCAAGAAGTACGCGCTGGGCCGTGGCGTCACCCTGCCGGGCGGCGGCTTCGGTGGATTCGGTGGTGGCGGCTTCGGTGGTGGCGCCCAGCAGGCCGATACCGTCGGCACCGGCGGCGCACTGCAGGTCACGCGCACGGTGGACGGCACGCCGCGCGTCACGATGAGCGCTGACGGCTCCGCGGTGTTCGTGAGCGGCACGCGCCGGTACGGCGACGACTGGTCGCGTCGCGCGCCGCGGCCCTGGCTGGACCGCCTGACCATCGAGGACGCCAGGCGGACGCGCCTGCTCGACTCGCCGGCCTCGACCTACGAGGAGTTCGTCGCGGCGCTGGACAGCGACTACCAGCAGGTCGTGGTGACGCGGCAGTCCGCGACCGTGATCGAGGACGCCTGGTTCCGCGACCTCTCCGCCGGCACGGAGCGCAAGCTCACGAGCGCGGTGGACGTGGGCCCCGAGGTGACGGGCGCCATCCGGAAGCGCTTCCAGGTCACGCGCCCCCGCGACGGCATCAAGGTCTGGGTGGACGTGGTGCTGCCGAGGACCTGGCGGCCGGGCTCGCCGGTGCCGGGCATCATCTGGTTCTATCCGCGCGAGTACGCGACGGCCGAGGCCTATGACCGCTCCAAGTGGAGCGTGAACATCAACCAGTTCCCGGCCGTGCCGCAGCTGCGTCCGGCCAGCAGCACGGAGCTCTGGGCGGCGCACGGCTACGCGCTGATTACGCCGGACGTCCCGATCTTCGGCGACAGCGGCAAGATGAACGACAACTACACGCGGGACCTGCCGGAGAACCTCGACGCCGTGCTCGACGCGGTGGTGGACTCAGGCTTCGTGCGCCGCGACCAGATGGGCATCGGCGGGCACAGCTACGGCGCCTTCGGCACGGTGAACGCGATGACCCTGGTGCCGTACTTCAAGGCCGGCATCGCGGGCGACGGCATGTACAACCGCTCTCTGACGCCGTTCGGGTTCCAGAGTGAGCGCCGGAGTTTCTACGAGGCGCAGGATGTCTATATGGATATGTCGCCGTTCCTGCGGGCGGATCGCCTGGCGGGGGCGCTGCTGATGTACCACGCGACGGAGGATCAGAACGTCGGGACGGCGCCGATGGCGTCGGTGCGGATGATGCAGGCGCTGCAGGGGCTCGGGAAGACCGCTTCCCTCTTCATGTACCACTACGAGGACCACAGTGTCGCGACGTTCGAGAGCGACCTGGATATGTGGGCGCGGTGGTATGCGTGGTTTGATGTCTATGTGAAGGGGATGGGCCAGGCGTCGAATGTGACGTCGCGGTAGCCTGACGTAGGACGGAAGACGGAAGAAGGAAGAGGGGGGGGGGGGGGGGGGGGGCGGCCCCGAG
>JAYQOZ010000119.1:0-7153 GCA_038145035.1 Gemmatimonadaceae bacterium
CCGACCCCGCCGCGGCCGCCGCGGGCACCATCCGGGGGGATCCGGTGCTCTTCGTCTCGGCGCGCAGCGGGGCGTTCACGGCCGAGGAGCGAGCCGCCGCGATCTCCGCCCGCGTGCTGCGGCTGACGCGTACGGCCGTGGATTCCCTGACGGTGGACGTCGGGGAGGCCGCCACGGACATCCTCGCCGGCGACGTGGTGCTGATGTCGGTCTCGGACGCGGATGCCGCAGCCCCCGGCGTGACGCGCGACGCCCTGGTGCGGGCCTACCGCGACGTGCTGCACCGCGAGATCGGCCGGGTGTCGCTGCGGGAGACCATTCGCCGGGTCGCGCTGGGCAGTCTGTTCACGGTCCTGGCCACCGCGCTGCTCGTGCTGCTGCTGCGGCTGCTGCGGCGCGGGTCCGAACGGCTCGAGGCCCTGATCGAGCGCCGGCGTCGCGGCGGCCGCACCAGCATCAGCGTGCGCAGCGTCGAGGTACTCTCGGCCGATAGCACCGCGAACGTCCTCCAGACGGGCATCACCGGCCTGCGCTGGCTGGTGATCGCGGTGCTGCTGTACGTCTACCTGCCACTGGTCCTGAGCTTCTTTCCCTGGACGGAGCAGTATGCCGACCGGCTGCTCAGCTACCTGCTGACGCCGCTCGGCCAGGTCGCGCGGTCGGCGCTCAACTACCTGCCGAATATCTTCTTCATCGCCGTGATCGTGGCCGTGGGCCGCGTTGCGCTCAAGGTGATCCGGCTCCTGTTCAACGCGGTCGAGCACGGCACGCTGTCGGTCAAGGGATTCGAGCGTGAGTGGGCCGACCCGACGTACAAGATCGTTCGCTTCCTCGTCATTGCGTTCATGGGCGTGGTGCTGTTCCCGTACCTGCCGGGCGCCAAGTCGGATGCCTTCAAGGGTGTCTCGCTGTTCCTCGGCGTGCTCGTGTCCTTCGGGTCATCGTCGGCCATCGCGAACATCGTGGCCGGCGTGGTGCTCACCTACACGCGTGCGTTCAATGTCGGCGACCGCGTGCAGATCGGCGAGACCACGGGCGACGTCGTGGCCAAGACCCTGCTCGTTACGCGCGTCCGGACCATCAAGAACGTGGATGTCACCATCCCGAATGCGATGGTGCTCGGCGCGCACGTGCTGAACTTCACGGCGGTGGCGGACACCAGCGGCTTGATCCTGCACACGGCCGTGACCATCGGGTACGATGTGCCCTGGCGACAGGTGCACGAGCTCCTCATCGCCGCCGCCAAGGCCACGCCGGACCTGATGGAGGATCCGGCGCCCTTCGTGCTGCAGAAGAGCCTCGACGACTTCTATGTGAGCTACGAGCTCAACGCCTACACCGAGCAGCCCAAGCGAATGGCGCGTACCTACGGCGCCCTGCACGCCAACATCCAGGATGCCTTCGCGGCGGCCGGCGTCGAGATCCTGTCGCCGCACTACAAGGCGTTGCGGGACGGGAACACCGCGGCCCTGCCCGCCGACCGGCTCCCCGCGGGCTACCGCGCGCCGGCGTTCCGCGTGCAGTCAGCGCCCGGTTCCGAATGATGATACGGCGCGCCGCCGGGCACGCCCTCGCCGCAGTCGCGCTCGCGACGTCCGCAGCCGCCGCACAGCGGGACGCGCCGCAGCCCCGGCTCGACTCCATCCTCGCGCGTTGGCAGCAGCCGGGCCTGCGCGTCAACGCGCTCATCCGGGCCTTCGGGGACTATCAGCCGGATCGCGTGGCGCGGGGTCGCAACGGGTTCCAGGTCTTTGAGGCACGCCTCGGGATTGCCGGCGAGATGGACGGGGGCTGGCGGTACCAGCTGCAGACCGGGGTGACGCGCTCGCCGGCCCTGCTCGACGTCCGTGTGGGAAAGCGCTTCTCGCCGACCTTCCTGGTGGACCTCGGTCGCTTCAAGGCGGACTTCAGCCGCGAGTGGATCCTGCCCATCAGCGACGCGGACTTCGCCGGGCGCTCGTCCGTGGCGCTGGCGCTGGCACCCGCGCGCCAGATGGGGGTGCAGGCCCGCAAGACCCTGCAGGGCGGTCGTGTCGAGCTGGCCGCCGGCGCCTACAACGGCAATGCCACGCACACCGGCAATGATGACGATGACCTGATGTTCGTCGGGCGCATCGGGACCTGGCTGACCAAGCCGACCCGGGGTGTGCAGGGCGGATGGGAGATTGCGGTCAACGCCGCGAGCAGCCACGACCGCGATGCGCCGATCGGAAACCTCGTGGCCAGCTACGCCGGTAGCCGACGCATCTACGGTGCCGAGACCTGGCGGCGCGGCGCACGATGGATGGTTGGCGCCGAATTCATCCGAGCCGAGCTGGATTCCCTCAGTGGCGCGCGGTTCCAGCCGGAGGGATGGCAGGGCACGCTCGGCTACATGCTCACCGGCGACGACCAGCTGCTGCTGCGCTGGGACGTGCTGCGCGCCGACGGCCTCGCGGCGGACGTGGACGACCTGGTGCTGGGCTGGAACCGCTGGACCTCGCGGGCGACGCAGCTGCAACTCAACTGGCTCGTGCCACTGCGCGAGCATCAGCTGGACCGCCATCGCGTGGTACTGAGCGTGCAGTTCATCCTCTGAGCTGGTGGTGCGGCGCCGCACCGGGCGCGGCAAGCTTATTCATCGGGTGCTGCATAACCCCTGCAGGTCACGCATAGGGATGCGTAGCCCTTCCCGCCGGACGGTCCCGCGGCGAAGCTCCGGACATGGCAAACGTTCGCATCATCGGCGTCCCGATGGACCTCGGCGCCAGCCGTCGCGGCGTGGACATGGGTCCGCGCGCGGTCCGCTATACCGATCTCCGGGATCGCATCGCCAAGCTCGGCCACGACGTGGACGACGTGGGCAATGTGCTCGTGCCCTTCCGCGAGGACGCGGCCCGGGGTGCGCAGCGCGGCGCCCGCTACCTCGGCGCCATCACCGGTGTCTGCACCGAGGTCGCGACGCGCACCCAGGCGGCGTTGGCGGAGGGGCGCATACCGGTGGTCCTCGGCGGTGACCACTCCCTCGCCGCCGGCAGCATCGCGGGTGCCGCCGCACATCTCCGCAGCCGCGGCGAACGCCTCGGCGTCATGTGGATCGACGCGCACGGCGACCTGCACACGCCGGGCACCTCACGCTCCGGCAATGTGCATGGTATGCCGCTGGCGGCGCTGCTGGGCTACGGCGACCAGGCGCTGGCGGCCATCGGCGGCGAGGCGCCGTCGCTGCGCCCGCAGGACCTGGCGTTGGTGGGGCTGCGGGACCTCGACGGACCCGAGCGCACGCATATCAAGAAGTGGAGCCTCGCGGCGTACACCATGCGCGCGCTCGACGAGCGCGGATTGCGCACCGTGCTGGAGGAGGCGATTGTCGGCATCACGAAGCACAGCGGTGGCGTCTGGGTCTCCTTTGACATGGATGTCATCGATCCCGACGAGGCGCCGGGCGTCGGCACCGCCGTGCCCGGTGGCATGACCTATCGCGAGGCGCACCTCGCAATGGAGATGCTCGCCGATACCGGCCGGCTCGTGGGCCTCGATCTCGTCGAGGTGAATCCCGTCCTCGACGAACGCAATCGCACGGCGGAGATCGCCTGCGAGCTCATCCTCTCCGCGCTGGGCAAGCGCATCCTCTGAGCCCGATGACCATTCGCTACGTCCCCCCCGACTTTGAGACGCCGGTGCTACGCGCCGCGCCGGCTGCGCACACGCAGGCCTGCACGACCGACGGGGTCCTGCCGGATGGCTTCTTCGCGACCACCAACCTCCCGACCTACGTGAAGAACGCCGACGGCCGCTGGGAGCTGCCGCGCGAGCCACGCATGGACGGCGTGCTCCTGCGCACAGCGGACGGCGGCTGGATCGTGCGCGAGGGACGCCGCGTGCGCGCCGGTGATGAGGTCGTGGTCGGCCTCGCCGAGGATGGGAGCGAGGGCGTGCTGGTGCACGCGCGCGGGTTCGTGAGTGACCGCGACCTGGACGGCGACTTCCACTTCATGTCCAGCCAGGTCTCGCGCGAGAAGCCGATCGACTACGCGATGATCGCGCGGATGCTGGTGGAGGAAAAGCGTCGCGGTGGCCACGTGATCTGGGTGACAGGGCCGGCGCTGGTGCACTCCCGGGCCCGCGACAACCTCGTCTGGTTCATCCGGAACGGGTTCGTGCAGGCGCTGCTGGCCGGCAACGCGGTCGCGGTACACGATATCGAGGCGGCCATCGTCGGGACGACGCTGGGGATGAGCAGCGACGGCGAGCCGACTGAGGGCGGTCACGCGGCACACATGCGGGCCATCAATGCGGTGCGGCGCGCCGGCAGCATCGCGGCGGCGGTGCAGGGCGGGCTGATCAACGACGGCATCATGCACGCCTGCGTGGTCGAGGGCGTGCCCTTCGTGCTCGGCGGCTCGATCCGCGATGACGGGCCGCTGCCGGACGTGTACACGGATGCCGTGGCGGCGCAGGTAGCCATGCGCGGGCACGCCGTGAAGGCCACGATGGCGGTGATGATTGCGACCGCGCTGCACTCGATAGCCGTCGGGAACATGCTCCCCGCCTACTACGAGGATGCCGAGCGGGGCCTGGTGGAACTGCCGACCATCTGCGTGGATGCCAGCGAGTTCCTGGTGAGCAAGCTCAAGGATCGCGGCACGCATCAGGCGGTCGGCGTGGTGACGAATGCCCAGGATTTCATGAGCATCCTCCGCGCCGCGGTGGAACGGGAAGTCCGCGGGGCGGAAGGCTAGGGCCCCCCGCCCCTGGACGGCGGTGCCGTCGACGGCGGCCTAGAGCGACAGCGCCGCCGCCGCCCAGGCGTCCGCGTCGGTGCTGCGGATGGTGACGCTCGTCTCCACGACGATCTCGTCACCTTCGCGCCGCAGGGGATGCCGATCCAACCCGCGGGCCGCCTTGCCCCGGATGAGCGAGCCTTCCGGCCGGAAGGTGCTCTTGTGCTTCGGGCAGTAGAAACGGTCGCGGTTGGCCTGCCACTGCACGTCCGTGCCGCGGTGCGGGCACTCGACGTCAAAGGCGTAGACGTGGCCCTGATAGCGGGCGAGGATCAGCCGATTGGCCCTGTCGATGGTCGCGCCGTCGGCCGCAGGCAGTGGATAGCGCAGCAAGTCGCCACTGCGGCTGCCGGTGGCGAACACGCGCTCCATGGCCTGCAGGCGCTCGGCGGACACCCCGAGGGCCGTGAGCGCGGCGACCGCAATCAGGCCCTCGCGCAGGAACGCGCGGCGGCTCGCCGGCTCGCCGGCCGATTCGTCCAGGACGCCGCAGGCGGCGGGAATACCCTCGCAGGGGTCGTGCATGGTGTTCGTCCTCCGAAGCGATCTCGCGTGTGCATAGGACAAACGTCCTACACCCAACAATCGTTCGCGGCATCGCCCGGGATGGGCGTCGTGTCGCGCGGCGGTCACACTTGAGGCCGTCGGACCCGTAGGCCGAGCGGCGCTGTTCGGGCTCGCCGGCATCGTGGTCTGGCGCGGCAAGGCAGGGGAGGAGGGGTGGCGCCGGACGCGGGCGACCGGCATCCTACTGGCGTAGGCTTCCTCATCGTCGCCGGAGTGCCGGATGAGCTTCACCCCCGAGGCGCAGGCAGTCTGGGACAAGGTCCCGGAGGACACGCGTGCAAAGCTGCTCGACAGCGGCTTCTGCACCCGCTGTCTGGCCACGCGGCACTTTGAGCTCACCCAGGCCGAGATCCGCGACAACTCGCTGGCCTTGATCGGCAAGTGCGGGACCTGCGGGGCGCGCGTGGTGCGTCTCGTTTCCCTGTCCTGAACATCGGAGCTCCGTCGGTGCGTACGACCCCAGTGCTGTTCGCCCTGTTGCTCGCCGCCGCGCCGCTTGCGGCCCAGACGCCGCGCTGGCAGGAAATCGGCAAGACCTCCACCGGCAACCCGGTCTTCGTCGATCCCCGCAGCATCAGCAAGGACGCCGCCGGCATCATCACGGCGACGGTACGGACGGTCTATGCGGAGCCGGTGGACACGCCGCAGGGTCCGATTACCGGATCGCGCAGCACGGCGATGTTCGACTGCGCGGCCAAGAAGGTGGCGGTCAAGGAGAACATCATCTGGCACGATGAGCGGCGGGGCACGATGTACCGCCAGAGCCGTCCGGCCCAGCCGGGATTCGGCCCCGCGCTGACCAGCACCTTCGCACACGTGGCGCTCGAGTACCTCTGCGCCAAGCCCTGAGTCGCGTGGCGTCACGCGGCCCAGGGGCCTAACGGGGCGCGCTAGCGGATCTCGATGTAGCGCTCGAGCCGCGCGATTTCCTTCTCGTTCACGTACTTGCCAATCTCGCGGCGGAACTGCTCGATGCCGCGATAGGGGCGGTACTCCCGGAACTCTCGCAGCATGCGCGGGCCGAACCCGGGGATCGTGCGCAGGTCGTCGTCGCTGGCGGTGTTCAGGTCCATCGGGACGAACACGTACTGCTCCATGCGCGCGACCTCCTCCTCGCTCACGTACTTGCCCATCTCGCGGCGGAACTGCGACAGCGCGCGGTAGGGACGGTACTCGAGGAACTCGCGCAGCATGCGCGGCCCGATGCCCGGCACCATCAGGATCTCCTCACGGGTGGCTGCGTTGAGGTTGATGTGCACGAAGAGCTTCGGGTACAGCTCCTTGCGCTGCTCGTCCGCGAGCATCGGCGCGAGGAAGGCGTCGAAGGCAGTCATCGAGAGGAACGGCCGCGCGGCCACAAGCGCCTTGGCGCGCTCGGCGTTCATGTGCGGCAGCGCGGAGATCTCCGCCTCGCTGGCGGTGTTGGCCTCGAGCACGCCCAGCGACTTGCCCACCTGGGCGGATGCAGCGCTGGCGGTGACGGCGACGAGGGCGAGGGCGGCGAGGAAGGTACGGGGCGTCATCTTACGACTCCGAAGCGGTGAGTACGGGGTGCCGGTAGGCATACAGGAGGCCGAGGAGGCCGAACTGGATCAGGGTACCCGGCGCGAGCGTCGGGGTCGCGCCGCGGATGACCTCGAGCCAGAAGGGCATGCCGCCGAGGTCCGGTTCAAGCTCGCGCTCGAATTCGTAGTTGCCCTCGAGGTGCAGGATCACGCCCACCGCGCCGGCCACGATCAGCAGCAGCATTACCACCTGCAGGGCCCGAAGGCTGGCGCGCGTGTGGCTGGTCCAGTGCCAGATGATGCTGATCAGTGTGATGC
>JAYQOZ010000120.1:0-7098 GCA_038145035.1 Gemmatimonadaceae bacterium
CCTCTACTCGATCAGCGAGATCCTTGGCCGCACGGTGACGCTGGAGGAAGCGGCGCGCACCATCCTCCTTGAGGTGGCCGACACCGTCGGCGCCGATTACGGCGCGCTGCTCGTCTACGATGTCGCGGCCGGCCTGCTGCGGCCGGTGACGTCGCTGCGCGCGGCCTCCGCGCCGGCGGCGACGCCGATTCCGATCGACGACCCGGTCTCCGTGTCGGCGCGCGTGTTCCGCACGCGTCACGCGCTGCTGGTGAACGCCGGCGTGCTTGAGAGTGCGTTCGAGCAGCCGTTCCGCAGCGGGGCGATGCTCTGCGTGCCGATCACCTGGACGACGCCGGAGGGGGGCGTGCCGCTCGGGGTCGTCTGTCTGTCCGGGCGTCGCAGCGGCGAGAACTTCACGGCCGGCGACGAGAAGCTCGTGGCAGCGGTGGGGTCGCAGATCGGCACCGCGATCCAGAACGCCCGCCTGGTGCGCGCGAGCCTCGACCAGGAGCGGCTGGCCAGCGAGATGCGCCTGGCGCACGAGCTGCAGATGAAGCTGCTGCCGAGCGGTGAGGTGGTGGCCCCCGAATCGGTCTGCGCGGTGCGCGTGGAGCCCGCCGAGGGCGTGGGCGGCGACTTCTACAACCTGTTCCGCCTCGGGGATGGGCGCACGGGCGTGCTGGTGGGTGACGTCTCGAGCCACGGATTTCGCGCGGCGCTGATCATGGCGCTGGTGATGAGCGCCACGGCCATCCACGCGCAGACCACCGCCGACCCGGCGGAGACCGTGACGGCGTTGCTGGCCACCCTCGAGGAGGAGCTGCGCGAGACGGAAATGTTCCTCTCGCTCTGCTACGCCGTGGTGGACCGCGAGCGCGGCGAGCTGCGCTGGACCAACACCGGCCATCCGCACGCCTTCGTGATCGGCGCCGACGGCAGGCCGGTGCGGCTCGAGGCGACCGATCCGCCGCTGGGACTGGGCGGCGAGCAGCTGCACGTGGCCTCGCGCCCGTGGAATCCCGCCGCGGACCTGCTCGTGCTCTTCACCGACGGCGTGAGTGACGCGCGCAATCCGCGTGGCGATTCGCTGGGGGAGGCCGCGGTCCTCGACGTGCTCGTCGCGCGCCGCCACGAGCTGCCCTCGCGCATCGTGGACGGCGTGTTTGCACTGGTCGAGGGACACCTCGGGCGTGCGCTGCCGCATGACGACCAGGCCGTGGTGGTCCTGAGGAACGCGTGACCGGGCCGCTGCCGCGGCCCAAAAAGCGGCTCGGCCAGCACTTCCTGACGGATCCCCGGCTGCTGGGCCGCATCGCCGATGCGCTGGGGGCGACGCGCGACGACACGGTCATCGAGATCGGCCCCGGGCGCGGGGCGCTGACGGAGCAGCTGCTGCGGCGCGCGGGGCGGGTGATTGCCATCGAGCTCGACCGGGAGCTGGCGCCGCTGCTCGCGGCCCGCTGGCGCGACGAAGCGCGCTTCCGGCTGGTCGAGGGGGATGTGCTGGAGCAGGATCTCGGCGCCCTCGCCGGCGGGCCGTACCTGCTCGCCGGCAACGTGCCCTACAACATCACCACGCCGATCCTCTTCCACGCCATGCGACGGCCGCGGCCGCTGCGCGCGGTCTATCTCGTGCAGAAGGAAGTGGCGGACCGCGTGGTCGCGGCGCCGGGCAGCGACGACTACGGCGCGCTGAGCGCGAACGTGCAGGTGCTGGCGGAGGCCCAGTTGCTGTTCACGGTGGGGGCGCGGGCGTTCACGCCGCCGCCGAAGGTGGACAGCGCGGTGCTGCGCATCGTGCCGCGCATGGATCCACTGCTCGAGCCCGCGGAGGAGGAGCCGTTCCGCCTCCTGGTGCAGGGTGCCTTCGGCCTGCGACGCAAGCAGATGCGCCGCGTCCTGCGCACGCTCTACGACTGGGACGTCGCACAGGCGGAGGCCGCGCTCTCGGCCGCCGGCATCGCACCGGCGGCGCGCCCCGAGACGCTGTCGCCGCAGGATTTCCTGCGCCTACTGCGGGTGCGTCAGTGAGTAGGCGAGAATTTCGAGTTCCGTTGCCATGTTCACGGCCCGCAGGGTCACGCCCTCGGGGGCGTGCAGGGGTGCGGGCGCGAAGCTGAGGATCGCCTTGATGCCGGCGGCGGGCACGCGGTCCACGATGTCCTGGGGGGCCTCGCCGGGCACGCACACGACGGCGATGCGGGGGCGATGCTCGGCGATGTCGCGCTCAAGGTCTTCGTCCGACCGTACGCGCATGGCGCCGAGCGAGGTGCCCACCTTGCCGGCATCGTTGTCGTAGACGCCCATCACGTGGAAACCGCGTGAGGGGAAGCCCCGGTACTGCGCGAGGGCCGCGCCGATCTTGCCGGCGCCGATGATGACCACGGGCCAGGGCTGCTCCAGGCCCAGGATCTCGCGAATGGACGCACTCAGGTCCCGGACGCCGTAGCCGAGGCCGCGCTTGCCGAAGGAACCGAAGAACGAAAGATCCTTCCGCACCTGCGCCGACGTCGTGCCGCCAAAGCGTGCGAGGTCGCCGGACGACACCGTCTCCTTGCCGCGCGCCTCGAAGTCCTCGAGGAAGCGCAGATACAGGGACAGTCGCCGGACCGTGGATTCTGCGATGTGCTTCATCGGGGAGTGCATAGGCTTGTGAAATCGTTCACAAGGTAGCGCGCCGCAGGTCACGGCTCAATAGGGCAGGCGCCTAGATTGCCGACATGGATCTGCACACGCTCCCCTATGTGGTGGTCGACGTCGAGACGACGGGTGGCCAGGCCCGGGGCAGCGACCGGGTCACCGAAGTGGCGGCGGTGCTCGTGGAGGGGGATCGGATGGAACTCGCGTTCCATTCGCTGATACATCCTGGCCGGCCCATTCCCTGGCACATCACCCGCCTGACGGGCATCGACGACGCGATGGTGCGCGCTGCCCCACGCTTCGCGGACATCGCCGGCGAACTGGCCGCGCATCTGGTCGGGCGCGTGTTCGTGGCGCACAACGCGGCCTTTGACTTCGGATTTCTCGACGCCGAGTTCCTGCGCGTCGCGCCGACCCCCCTGGGAACGCTGGTCAGTGGGCAGCTGTGCACGGTGCGCCTGTCGCGCCGTCTGCTCGCGCACCTGCCGCGGCGCAACCTCGACGCCGTCTCGGCGCACTACGGCGTGACGATCGAGGACCGGCACCGGGCGAGCGGCGATGCGCTGGCCACGGCGCAGGTGCTGCGCGGGTTGCTGCGCGATGCCTCGCGGCGCGGCATCCACACCTGGGGGGAGCTGGACGAACTGCTCGCCAAGCGCACGGCGCGGGCCAGGCGTTCGGCGATGCCGAGCGCCACGGACGGACGGGACGGGGCCTAGGCGAGCGAGGCGCGAGCGACGCGCGAGCGCCGCGCGCGTCGCGGCGCGTCAGGCTGGGAGGTCCTCGGCGCGGAGGTCCAGCACCGCCATATCCGCCTCGTCGATGCTGCGTCCCATGGACTGCAGCGCGAAGTGGGCGAGGCCGTAGGCGAGCTCGCGCTCGCCCATCACCGCACGGCCCACCCGTTCGTCGGCGCGCAGCCGCGCGAACTCCGTCTCCGAGTGCGTGCGCACGGCAATCACGAGATCGGGGCAGGCCTGCTTCGCGTCGCGGATGATGTGCCGCGCCTGGAAGGGATCGGGCGTGGAGATGACGAGCAGCCGCGCGCGCCGCGTACCGGACTCGGCCCGCACGGCGGCGCGGGTGGCGTCGCCGTAGATGGCCGGCGTTCCCCTGGCACGGAGCTGCTCCACCTGGCGGCGGTCCTGCTCGATGACCACGAAGGGAATCCCGGCCTCGCGCAGGGCCAGCGCCACCGTGGAGCCCACGCGGCCGTGGCCCACCAGCACCACGTGGTGCTGGAGCAGCGGTGCCGTCTCGGGCGGCAGGGTGCGCAGCGGATCGCCGGCGTCGGCGCGCTCCAGGGTGTCGAGCAGCCTGGGCCGCGCGCGGATCCAGCGTTCGAGCGGGATCATCGCGCGCACGAGCAGCGGGTTCACCGTGATACTGAACAGGGCGGCCGCGATCATCAGCGCCTGCGCCTCGCGCGGGAGCACGCCCAGCTCCACGGCCAGGGCGGCGAAGATGAAGCTGAACTCGCCGATCTGCGCGAGGCCGCCCGCCACCAGCAGCGCGCGGCGCGCGGGATGCCCGAACAGGAACATCAGCCCGGCGACGACGAGCAGGCGCACCGGTACGACCAGTATGAGCACGGCGAGCAGGTGCAGCGGCTCGGTCCAGAGGATACGCGGCTCGAATAGCATCCCCACCGAGAAGAAGAACAGCACCGCGAAGGCGTCCTGGAGGGGCAGGGCGTCCGCCGCGGCCTGGTGGCTGACGTCGGATTCGCTGACCACCACACCCGCGAAGAAGGCGCCGAGCGCGAAGGACACGCCGAAGATGGCCGCCGCGCCGACGGCAAATCCCAGCGCCACGGCCAGCGTGGCCAGCGTGAACAGCTCGCGCGATCCCTCCCGCGCCACGTTGGCCAGCAGCCAGGGCACGAAGCGTCGGCCCGCAACGACCATCACCGCGACAAACAACGCGACCTTGCCGAGCGTGAGCGCAATCGCCCCCCAGACCTCGCCATCCGCGAGGGCCACCAGCAGCGGCTGGTTGCCCAGGGGCGCGGCGAGGGCGGGTAGCAGCACCAGCGCGAGGACCATCGCCACGTCCTCGACGATGAGCCATCCCACCGCGATGCGGCCCTCGGCGGAGTTCACGGCGCCCTCCTCGTCCAGCACGCGGAGCAGCACCACGGTACTGGCGACGGCGAGCGTGAGTCCGAACACCGCGCCGGCCATCGGTTCCCAGCCCCACCAGCTGCCCATCGCCACGCCCAGCGCCGTGACGATGCCGATGCGCGCGAGGGCGCCGGGGATCGCGACCCATCGCACCGCCATCAGCTGCGCGAAGGAGAAATGGATGCCGACGCCGAACATCAGCAGGATCACGCCGATCTCGGCCAGCTGCGACGCGAGGTTGAGGTCGGTCGCCGGGCCCCAGGCGAAGGGCCCCGAGACGATGCCGGCGGCGAGATAGCCCACCAGCGGCGGGATCCGCAGGCGCTGCGCGAGGTACCCGAGCGCGAAGGCGAGCCCGAGGCCGGTGGCGAGCGTGCCGATCAGTGCCGTGTCGTGACCCATGTGCCGAAGCTAACGCGCGACACCGTCCGGCGGAGTTGTAGATTGCCTGACATGGCGGCTCCGATTCCCCTGCATCAGGCGCGCACGCTCGGGGCGTGGCGCATCCACGCCCTCCAGGCCGGCGGGCAGCAACTCGATGGCGGCGCAATGTTCGGCGTGGTGCCGAAGACGCTCTGGGAGCGTCGCATCCCGGCCGACGCGCGCAATCGCATCCCGATGGGCATGCGATGCCTGTTGGTGGAGCACCCGGACGGGCTGGTGCTGATCGACACGGGGGTGGGAAACAAGGAGGACGCGAAGTTCATCGACATCTACGGCATCGAGGCCGAGCTGCCGGGTCACCGGTCCATGCTCGACGCGGCCATCGCGGCGGCTGGCTTCGGTGCCGCCGATGTGCGGGTCGTGATCAACACGCATCTGCACTTCGACCACGCCGGCGGCAACACGTCGCTGGCCGAGGGCGGGGCGGTGATCCCGAGCTTTCCGAACGCCCGGTACCTGATGCACCGCGGCGAGATGGACTACGCCACCCACACCAACGAGCGCACCGCCGCGAGCTATTTCCCGCGGAACTGGGACGCCCTCAGGGCCAACGGCCAGATGGAGCTGGTGGACGGCGGCCAGGAACTCCTGCCGGGCATCCGCATGCGCCATACGCCGGGCCACACCCCCTGGCACCAGAGCATCGTGCTGGAGAGCCAGGGCGAGACGGCCGTCTTCCTTGGCGACGTCTGCCCCACCGCCGCGCATGTGCCGCTGCCCTGGATCATGGGCTACGACGTGGAGCCCCTGGTCACCCTGGAGTCGAAGCGGGCGCTCTGGCGCGATGTCCAGGACGGGAACTGGCTGGTGATCTTCGAGCACGACGCGGCGAATGCCTGGGGGCGCCTGGTCGAGGGAAAGAAGGGTGTGGAGTTCAGGGTGGACTGACGTTGAAGGACGGCGGAGGGACAGCTCCGGCGCGGGGTTGTCTGGCGAGGCCGCTGGGCCTCGTCTCCTCGGCCCTCCGTCACTCGTCGGCCCCCCATTGACTCAACCCCCGCGCTGACACAGATTTAGCCCATTCCAGCGAAGCGATCGGGCGGGCGCCCGGTCCACCCTCTGGCCTCCGCGTTCGCGCGGCTGTGCTGCAGGAGTCCCGACAGGCCACCCCGCGCGGCGCGAGTCGTGCGGTGATGTGCGTTTGACGCGGACTCCGAATGCGGGGTCCGCGTTCTGTTTTTCCTTCGTCACAGGAGTCGTCGTATCCAGGATACCACGAAGCGAGGCCCCCGCATCAATCGACAGATCCGGCTCAGCCCGGTTCGCGTGATCGGCGCCGATGGGGCGCAGTTGGGGGTCCTTGAGGTGGATGTCGCGTTGCGCATGGCCGACGAGGCGGGGCTCGACCTCGTGGAAGTCGCGGCCGCGGCCCGTCCCCCGGTGGTCCGCATCATGGACTACGGGAAGTACAAGTTCGAGATGGCCAAGCAGCAGCGGCAGGCGAAGAAGAAGCAGCACGTGATTCAGCTGAAGGAAGTGAAGTACCGTCCCGGCATCGAGAAGCACGACTGCGACACGAAGACCAACAAGGCCCGTGGGTTCATCGAAGACGGCAACAAGGTGAAGGTGACGCTGATGTTCCGCGGCCGGCAGATCGCTCATCCCGAGCTCGGCATGGCCGTTGTAGACCGGGTCGCCCAGGCGTTGGCGGATGTCGCGAAGGTGGAGACATCGGCCAAGCTCGAAGGAAAGGCCCTCACCATGATCCTCACGCCGAAGTGAGAAAGGCGGAATTATGCCGAAGATGAAGTCCCATAAGGGCGCCAAGAAGCGCTTCTCCGTCACGGGGAAGGGCAAGGTGCGCCGGCTCAAGGCCTATAAGAGCCACATCCTGACCAAGAAGACCTCGAAGCGGAAGCGCAACCTCCGCCTCCCGACGACCGTCGCGACGAACGGCGAGGCCAAGAAC
>JAYQOZ010000121.1:0-7092 GCA_038145035.1 Gemmatimonadaceae bacterium
GGCCAGGACCTGCCGGCGGCATACCGCGAGATCCGCGAGGCCGACCTGAAGCGCGACCTCTACGCCATCGCGGCGGATGCAATGCGCGGCCGTGAGGCAGGCACCCCGGATGAGATGCGCGCCTCGATCTGGATCGCCGAGCAGATGCGGCAGATCGGCGTCGAGCCACTCGGCGACGACGGTTCCTTCTTCCAGTGGTTCGCGATGACGCGGACACGCGTGTCCGCCACCGCCAGCCGCATCACGATCGGCAGCCAGGCACTGCCCGTCTTCGGCGACGTCATCCCCTTGGGCATCGCGAATGCGGAGTTGCGCGGCCGCGTGCTCTGGCTCGAGGACCCGGCCGACACGAGCGTGGATATCCGCGGGCGCATCGTCGCCACCCGGCTGCAGACGCCGGATCCGTCGCGCATCCGTACGACGACGAACTCGCCAGAGGTCCGCTACGCCACGGCGGCCATCACGGGGACGCAGGGACTGCTGATGCGCCGCGGGCCGGCCGCGATCGTCCTCGTCGCGGATGCCACGACGGACGGCGCCTTCGATGACCTCTCGACAACCCGCGTCCGCGGTGTGTACGACGTGGATCGCGCCGCGGGACGCTTCGCGACGCAGCCGTATCGCCTGGCGCCGTTCGACGGCGAGCCGAACCGCTCGCCTGCCGTGCTGCTGGTGCGGGCGGCGATGGCCACGACGCTGGCCCAGTCGCCCGAGGCGGAGCTGGTCATCGGGGTGGAGCGCTTCGAGACACCGTCCACCAACATCGTCGGCGTCATCCGCGGCACGGACCCGCAGCTGCGCGACGAGTACCTGCTCTTCAGCTCGCACCAGGACCACGATGGCGTGCGCTACCTGATTGGCGCGGACTCCGTCTGGGCCGGCGCGGATGATAACGGCACGGGCAGCGTGGCGCTGCTGGCTGCGGCACGCGCCTTCGCGAAGCAGCCGGGGCGGCGCTCGGTGCTGTTCGTGTACCACGGCGCCGAGGAGCGTGGCCTCCTGGGCTCGCGCTATCACGCGGCGCACCCGGTGGTACCGCTCACCCAGATCGTCGCCGTGCTCAACGGCGAGATGATCGGCCGCAACCATCCCGACTCGGCCAGCCTGCTCGGCATCCAGCCGCCACACCGGAACTCGGCGGACCTGGTCTCCCATGCACTGCGCGCCAACGCCCTCACCGGTCGCTTCGCCCTCGACTCGCTCTGGGACCGGCCCACGCACCCGGAGGGCTGGTACTTCCGCAGCGACCACGTGCCGTACGCGCGGCTGAACGTGCCGTCGGTGATGTTCACGACGAACCTGCACGACGACTACCACACCCCGCGCGACAAGCCGGAGGCCATCGACTACGCGAAGCTCACGCGGATGACCCAGTGGATGTACCTCACCGGGTGGTTCGTGGCGAACGCGCCCACACGGCCGGGCGTGGACCCCGGGTTCAAACTGGAACGCTAGGCGGCCAGCGGTCCCGTGCCCGGAGACATGCACGCGGGCGTCGAGGGCCCGCAGCGTCCGCACCGCCGGCGTCAGGCGCGACGGGATCGCATCCACGAAGTTCGGGAACATCCCGTACCAGACGAGATCGCCGCAGAACACCACGCCGGTGTCCTCGACGATCAGCGCGAGATCCGACGGCGTGTGCCCGTCCAGCGACAGCACCTGCACACGGCGGCCGCCGAGGTCCAGCCGATGCCCCCGTGCGGGATCCACCAGCAGGGCGTCACCGAGCAGTTCCGTCGGGGCGCTGGCATTGCGCGTGAGAATCAGGTCGCGTGACACGGCCGTGGTCACGACGTCCGCGCCCGCCTCGCGCGCCCCGCGCAGGTCGCCCGTGTGGTCCGCGTGGTAGTGCGTGAGCAGCACGTGGCTCGGCTCCTGCTTCGTCAGCGCCCGCGCACGCTCCCGCATCCAGCGAGACCCCGCGTCGCCGGCGAAGGCCTCGACCATGAGCACGCCATCTCGGCCCGCGATCAGCCCGCCGTTGCACAAGGTGGTCCGATCGCTGAGTGGGGTGGCGAGATGCGCCCAGACGCCCGGCGCCAGTTCCTCCAGCGTGCCCCAGGGCTCGGCGCGCCGGGCCGCCGAGAGGCGTGGCAGTCCCGAGAGGCCCGCCACACCGACCGCCGCCCGCTGCAGGAAGCGTCGACGGTCCATCAGCTAGAGCGCATCGGCACGGCGCACCGCCGCCAGCAGCACGTCCACCCCGTTGGCCACGTCCTCGGGCCTGGTGAACTCCCGCGGCGAGTGGCTGATACCGCCGACCGACGGCACGAAGATCATCGCCATCGGACAGATCAGCGCCACCTCCTGCGCATCGTGCCCCGCGCCGCTCGGCATCCGCTGCGCCGAGAGCCCAAGGCCTGACGCGCCGGCGTCGATGGCATCCAGCAATCGGTCATCGGACATTGCCGGCTTGCTGGTCACGGTGCCGACGAACTCGAACGTGGTCTTGGTCTCCGCCCCGATCTCCGCGGCAATCTGCCGGAAGCGCGCCACGAAGCGGTCGAGCTTGGCGGCGTCGAGGTCGCGCAGGTCGATCGTGAACTCCACGCGTCCCGGAATCACGTTCTGCGTGTTCGGGCTCGCCGTGATGCGCCCGACGGTCACCACCTGACGACCGGGCTCAGCGCGCACCGCATCATTGATGGCCACGGCGAACTTGGCCGCGGCCAGCAGTGCGTCCTGCCGCTGGTCCATCGGCGTCGTGCCGGCGTGATTGGCGAAGCCCGTCACGGTCACGGTGAACCAGCGGAGGCCTACGATGCCGATCACGGTCCCGATCTGACGACCGGTGCGCTCGAGGGTGCCGCCCTGCTCGATGTGCAGTTCGAGGTAGCAGTGCACGTCGCCCTTGGCACGCACGGCGCGGTCCAGCTCCGTCACGTTTCCACCGACCCGATTGATGCCATCGCGGATGCTGAAGCCGGAGCGGGCCACGTTGTCGAGGTTGAGCGTGTGCACCTCGCCCACAGCGCACTTGCTGCCCACGGTGCCGCCTTCCTCGTTGGACCATACCACGACTTCGAGCGGATGCCGGAGCGTCTCGCCGCGCTCACGCAGCGCTCGCGCCACCTCGATGGCCGCAAACGAGCCCACCGGTCCGTCGTAGTTCCCGCCGTCGGTCACGGAGTCCACGTGGGAGCCGATGAGGATCGGCGGCGCGCCACGCAGGCTGCCCTCGAGCCGAGCGACGATGTTGCCCGCCGTGTCGAGCCGCGGCACGAGGCCCGCCTCCTCGAACAGCCCACGGGTGAATGCACGGCCCGCGAGGTCGGCATCGGAGTAGGCGACGCGGTTGATCCCGGTGTCGGTGCGGCCAATCTCATTGAAGCGCGCGAGCCAGGCATTCACCCGCGCGCCATCCGCGCGCATCTCCCGGCGCGATGGCCGCAAGGCGGGCGCAGCGGCGCCGAGTCCGGGAACGAGAGGCAGGGCCGCGACCGCGGCAGCCTGGGCAAGCAGATCCCGACGCTTCACGAACGCTCCTGGAAGAGAATGACGCGACAGCTCCAACGCGGGACGAACTTCGCCCCCGCCGCCGCGCCGGTCAATCCGCGACCAGCGAGGCCAGCAGCGTGTTCGTCCAGGCGATCTCGTCGCGGATCACCGTGTGCGGCATACCCGGATAGATCCGCAGCTCCACCTCGGCGCCCATGGCCTCGAACTGCGCCGCCGTCTCGCGCACCCGGGACTCCGGGATATGCGCATCCACGTCGCTGCAGCCGAGGAACACCGGCGTTCCGGCGAGGTCTCCCGCGCTGCTCCAGTCGGTGCCCGGCGGCCCGATCAGCCCGCCCGAATACGCCACGACGCCGCCGTAGCGCTGCGCCCGACGCTGCGCCGCCGTGGTCGCCAGGCAGGCGCCCTGTGAGAAACCCAGCAGCACGATGCGCTCGGCCGGAACGCCGGCGGCCATCACATCGTCGATGAGCCCGTGCACCACGCTGAGCCCCGAGGTGATGCCGGGCTCGTTTCGCTCCGTGGGCGCCATGAAGCTAAAGGGATACCACGCCCCGCCGTTGGCATCCGGCGCGAGGTACGCGATGCCCGGATGCTCCAGCACGTCCACGAGATCGAGGATGCTCGCCGCGGACGCCCCCCGCCCGTGCACCAGAATGACCGCGGCACGCGCGGACTCCAGCGCGGTACCGCGATGGAGAACGGGCTGACCGGCGTGCGGAGGAACGGGCGGCATCAGGGCGTGGGGAGACGCGTGGTTCCCCAGAAACCGTCGGGGGTGAGCAGCAGTTCCTCGAGGCCCGTGCGCCGGATGGCCGCCGCGGCCTCGCGATCGGCCATGGTGAGCACGCGCTCTTCGTTCACCGAGAGCACGACACGGTCGCGCATGAGAACCCGGCCGTCCACCAACACCGTCGAGACGTCGTTGCCGTTGGCGAAATACGCCACCCGGTACAGCGGCATGTTCATCGGGACCATGTGCGGCCGGAACCAGTCCAGGAGGATGACATCCGCCTTCTTGCCCGCCTCCAGCGAGCCGATCTCGTCCTGTAGGCCGAGCGCCTTCGCCGCATCCACCGTCACCATCTCCAGGACCTTCCCCGCCGGCAGCACGTTGGAATCGCGGAAGTGGAAGCGATGGTAGCGCATGGCCTGGAACATGTGCCGGAACATGTCATAGGAGCGGTCCGGTGCGACGCCGTCGGAGCCCAGCATCACGGTCACGCCGGCGTCAATCAGCTCCGTGGTCGGATTCCGGCCCCGCATCGAGAAGTTCGCGCTCGGATTGTGCGAGATGCGGGTATCCGTCCGCGCGAGGATCCCGATCTCCTCGGGTGTCAGCTCCGTGGCGTGCGAGAAGATCACGTCCGGCCCGGAGATGCCCAGCACCTCGTGCTGGAACTTCACCGTGCCGCGCGTGTGGCCGTCCTGGATGAGCAGCGTCTTGTTGTCGCGTGCCATTGCCAGCGCCAGCGCCGCCTCGCGCCTGAGCTCCTCCAGCTGGGCGCCGCGCGGCGGCGCGGGTGACACCGTCACCGTCGGGAACACCACCGCCACGCGGAGTCGGCCATCCCCCGCCCCGTTCCAGCGCTGGATCAGCGAGTCCGAGACCGCCATCTGCTGCGCGAAGGTGACCGGCGTCTCGGTCGCCGTCTCGCCGTCCCACTGCGTGAAGGTCTTCGGGAAGGGTGGGCGCCGCGGGCCGACGGCGAGCGTCCAACGCAGGCCGACGGTGTCGAGCGCGGCCAGGTACGCATCGCCGTAGCGCGTCTGGTCCGTGCGGTGGACGTTGTCGCCGCCGCCGAACAGCGTGAGCGAGGTCGTCACGCCGAAGCGCAGCTTCTCGACTGCGGTGAGCAAGGCGTCGGCGCGCCAGAAGTCCACCGTGGACCCGTTGGCGTAGATCTTCTCGGTGGCCTCGTACCAGCGGCCGTTGTCGACGCCCATGGTCTTCACGAGGCCGTGCCCCGCGTGGCCGTGCCCGTCGATGAGCCCCGGCAGCACGATCTTCCGCGTCGCATCGATCGTCTCGCTGGCCCGGTACCGCGCCGTCAGCTCGGCGCTGGGCCCCACCGCCACGATGCGGTTCCCGCGTATGGCCACGGCCCCGTCGTCCAGCACGCGGCGCGCCGAGTCCATGGTGATCACCGTGCCGTTGGCAATCAGGACGTCCACGCGCTCGACACCATCGCTGCCGCGATCCTGGCAGCCGATGAGGACGAGGGCGATGGCGAGAACGGGGCAGGCAGCGAGGCGGCGAACGGACATTATCCCTCCCGGGCGGCGAGTCGCGCGATCGGCGTCAGGCCGCCGGCGATGCGACGTGAGGCCTCCAGCTGCAGCAGCCAGAGGGTGAAGAACAGGTGAATGGTCGTGGCGGCCACACTGGCATACCAGAGCCACTCGAGCCGGAAGCCCGGCCGGTGCGACACCCAGAATGCCGACGTCGCGAAGAGGAGCAGACGCACGGCGCTGGAGATGACCGTGGGCACGGTGTTGCCCATGGCCTGGAACATCCCTGAGCAGGTGAAGATGATGCCCGACGCGACAAAGTTCCACGAGATGATGCGCAGGAACAGCGCGGCCACGCGGATGACCTCGGGATCGTCCGTGAAGGGCCTGGCGAAGAGCTCGGGACGCCAGTGCGCGAAGATCGTGGCGAGCAGCATCATCACGCTGCCGATCTTGACCGCGCCGTAGAAGGTCTCGCGCACGCGTTCCGGCAGCCCCGCCGCGAGGTTCTGTCCGGCGATTGGTGCCGCCGCGAACGAGATGGCCATCGCCGGCAGGAAGATCGCCTGCATCATGCGCTGTCCCACGCCGAAGCCGGCCTGGGCCGCGGCCCCGAAGTCGCGCACGATGTAGTAGTTGATGCCGATCGAGATGAAGAGCAGCATGAACTCGCCGCCCGCCGGCACGCCGATGCGCAGCATGCGCATCCAGGTGTTGACATGCGGGCGCAGCAGCCGGGTCTCCAGCGCCACGAAGTGCTCGAGCTTGACGAAGTACCAGAGCAGCACGACCACGGCGACCGCCACCGAGATCAGCGTGGCCAGCGAGGCGCCCGCGACGCCCATCGGTCGGCCCGTGAGCCAGCCGGCGATCAGGATCGGCGACAGGATGGCGTTCAGGATCACCGTGAGGACCTGCACGATCATCGTCGGCTTGGTGATGCCGGTGCCGCGCAGCGCCGAGCCCACGGAGATGAGCGCGAACTGCAGGCCCAGCGCCGGCAGGAACCAGCGCAGGTAGTCGTGGCCCGCGAGTCGCGTGGCGTCGTCCGCGGCCAGCGTCGTGAGATAGGCATCGCCGAACACGATGCCGCCCACTACCACAAGCGCTCCGGCGATGGCGGACAGGAGCAGGCTCTGGTTGAAGATCAAGGTCGCGTCCGCCCTGTCCTTGCGGCCGGCGGCGTGCGCAATCGGCACCATCGTACCCACGCCGAGCACCTGCGTCAGCGCCATCACGATGAACTGGAGATTGCCGGCGGCACTCACGCCCGCGAGCGCGACATCACCGAGGCGGCCGACAAAGAACAGGTCGACCAGGTAGTAGAGGGTCTGAAAGACCATCCCGATGACCATCGGAACGGCCATTCGGACGATGTGACGGGGAATGGACCCGCTGGTC
>JAYQOZ010000122.1:0-629 GCA_038145035.1 Gemmatimonadaceae bacterium
CTCGCTCGTGGGGGTGGGCAAGGTGCCGAAGCCGGCGCGCGACATGATCCGTCGCAACATCGAGGGCGGCGCGCAGGGCATGCAGGCGATGGCCCGCGCCTTCGGTTTCGCCGGCGGTGGTGGCGGTGGTGGTGGCGGTGGCGGACAGTCCCAGCCGGGTCGTTGGGTGGAGCGGCCGGCCGAGCAGGCCCCGACGCCGCCGCGCCCGGCCGGCGGTCGTGGCCAGGGTGGCCAGGGCGGCCAGGGCGGCGCCCAGGGCATGGGCATCGACCAGAACGAGCTCTTCGGCATCATGCGCGCCATCGGCGTGACGGGCGGGGGCGGCGGCCGCTTCCTTGGCGGCGGCATCCCCACCGCGGAGGCCGGTGACTACGTCGTCACCACCACGATCGACGGCCAGACCTACCGTCAGACCCTGCGCGTCGAGCGCATGGCCGGCGGCGAGGGCAGCGGCTTCCCCTTCGAGCTCGAGGCGATGCTGAAGGCCTACGAGCGCTGGCTGGACAAGTAGGGCCACGGCGAATCACCACGACAACACAGGGCCACGGAGGGCGCTGGGTTCCATAGCCAACCCTCCGTGTCCAGCTCGGAGCAGAACATCGAAGGGGGCGTGGCGGACAGATCTGTTC
>JAYQOZ010000122.1:639-7080 GCA_038145035.1 Gemmatimonadaceae bacterium
TGTTTTTTTTGTGGTGCCCCCCGCCCGGTTGGGGTGTTGTGTTTACGGTTACGGTTACCGCTGTGGCAGCACCTGATTGGGCCCTTCAAGGGCCGCCCGGTCCACCGCACTCACCGCAACGCGATCCGACCCCACCGGCACCGACACCTCCCGCGTCGATCCCGTGAGCAGCGTGCTCTGCCACGATCCATCGCGACGCCGCGTCTGGATCAGCCACCACTGCGGCGGCTCCGTGCCGCTCGGCGCCATTTTGAGCGTCACCCGATCGCCCACGCGCCGTAGCTCCAGCTGCGGCTCTCCCTGCGGCGCCACGCCCAGCCAGGGCGACGGCGGCACCATTGCCGGAGCCCCGTAGACGTGACGTGCGAGACGCGTGGCCAGCGAGTCGCGGTTCTCGAGGAAGGCCTTCGCCGAGAAGTGCACGTTCCCGCTCGCCCCCGCCTCCGCGCGCGTCAGCCGGATCTGCTGCTCGATCTCCGCGCTACGCCAGGCCGTGCGCGAACTCTCGCCCACCTTACTGGTGTAGTTGCCCGGCCAGAGATGCCGGCCAAAGGCGTTCTGCTCCGCCCACCAGCGCAGCAGCACCGGATACTCCTGCCCGCGCTGTGCCACCGGCCAGTAGAGCTGCGGCGAGAAGTAGTCCAGCCAGCCCTCCTGCAGCCACTTCCGCGCGTCGGCATAGAGCTCGCTATACGCGTCGAAGCCCACCACCGAGGCCGGGTAGCCCGGGCGCCAGATGCCAAAGGGGCTCACGCCGAACTTCACCCAAGGCTTCACTTCGTGGATGCTGCGGTAGAGTTCGTGCACCAGCGCGTTTACGTTCTCACGCCGCCAGTCGTCGCGGCTGAGCGTGCCGCCGCCCATCGTGTACCGACGGAACGTGGACGCATCCGGGAACTCCAGCAGCGCCCCGCGACGATCGCGTTCCCTGTACGGATAGAAGTAGTCATCGATATGCACGCCATCGATGTCGTAGCGCTTCACCACGTCGAGGATCACGCGCAGCGTATGCGCACGTACCGCCACCTCGCCGGGATCCATCCACTGCTGCCGCCCGTACGTGCGCACCAGCGTCGGGCGCGAGACCGCCAGGTGCTTCGGCGCGAGCGGACCCTTGGCTGACGTGTGGCGTGCGCGGTAGGGATTGAACCATGCGTGCAGCTCGAGTCCCCGGGCGTGCGCCTCGGTCACGGCAAACAGCAGCGGATCCCAGTACGGCCGCGGGGCCACGCCCTGCTGGCCGGTGAGGTATTCGCTCCAGGGCTCCAGCTCGGAGGCGTAGAGCGCGTCGCCCGAGGGGCGCACCTGGAAGATCACCGCATTCAGACCGCTGGACTTCGCGCGATCGAGCAGCTGGCGCAGCTCACGCTGTGCGGAGTCGGTGGGCAGACCCGGCCGTGAAGGCCAGTCGATGTTGCCCACGGAGGCGATCCACAGCCCGCGGAACTCGCGTGGCATGCGCGGCGGCGCGCAGGACGGATCCTCGAGCGGACAGGGTTCCGGCGCCGAGCCGGAGGCGATCGGCACCACGCGGGGGCCCTGCGCGGACACCGCGTGCACGAACGGTCCCGCGGCGAAGGCCAGGAGACCGAGGAGCGCGACACGGAAGGACTTACGGGTCATTGCACCACGTAGACAAGATTGCCGCTGGGATGGGCCGAACAGACCCCACCGTAGGTACCCGGATAGGCGATCGTGAAGTCGCGCGTCTCACCGGCGGCCGCCCCGAACAGGGCCAGCTGATGCCGCAGGCTGTCACGGTTCACCACCCGCACGATCGTACTGCGCCCGCGGGCCCGCACGAACAGGGTCTCGGGCAGCGCCTGCCCCATCACCGTCGCCACCCCACCCGGCGCAATCTCGATCACGACGGACGGCCGCGGCCACATCCAGTAGGTGAGCGCCCCCGTGACTAGGACGACCAGCCCCAGCGCCAGGCTACGGCTGCCGGACACCGGCCCGCACCGTCACCGACTGCCCCGACACAAAGCGCAGTGTGGTCGTCACGCTGTCCCCCGCGGCCAACGGCTTGCGGAGCCGCAGCAGCATCACGTGCGCCCCCAGTGGACGGAACTGCACGCTGTCGTCGGCCGGCACCGGCAGCGCCGTCACCTCGGACATATGCATCATCCCGCTGTGCTGCGTGGATACGTGCATCTGCGCGAGCTCTGCGTCTGCACTCCCCACTCCGTTGAGGGTATCGGACAGCGTCCCGGCATTCCCCAGCGTGAAGTAGACCGCCGTGGTCGCCCCGCTATCGGCCGGCCGCGCCCAGGCGTCCCGCACGCTCAGCTGCACCGCCGGCCCCGCCGGCTCCTCCCGTGCCCCGCAGGCCAGCGCCAGCGCGCTAGAGCAGGCGACGCAGATCCTCTGCCAGTTCCTCACCATGCACTCCTGGTTCGTACAGCACGCGCAGCCGTCCCTGTCGGTCCACCACATAGGTGTAGGCCGGATGCGCCACGGTATAGTCGCCGCCACGCGTATCCCCCTCGGGATACGCCGCGATGCCCCAGTCCTTCTTGAGCGCCTCAAGCTCCGCCGTCGTCCCCGTCCAGCCGATGAACGACGGATCAAACTGCCGGGCATACTGCTGCACGAGCTCCGGCGTGTCGCGGTCCGGATCCATGCTGATGAACACGAAGCGCAGCTTCGCGGCATCGTCGCCCAGCGCGCGCCGGGCCCGGGCCCAGTCGCCCATCGTCGTCGGACAGACGTCCGGACAGTGGGTGTACCCGAAGTACAGCAGCACGACCTTCCCTCCCTCGGCGGCAAGATCGAACACCGTGCCATCGAAGGTCGTGAATCGAAGCCCCGGTGCAGGCTCCGGATCCTGGATGCGCACCCCGCGCCGCGGCTCGCCACAGGCACTCAGTGCCAACACGGCGGCGAGTGCCGTGATTCGCCACGCTTGCATCGGCGAAAGATAGCCACCCGCCGGCATCCCCTGTGCGACGGGACACCGGAGGCATGCCTCAGGCCGGCGCCCGCCGCGGCGGCAGTGGCACGAACGCGCTGACCTCGCGCTGATACTGCCGATACGCCTCACCCCGCGAGCGCAGCGCGTGCGCCTCGGTGGCCGCGATACCGGTCACGCGCGTCAGGAAGTAGAGCATGAGGGCCGGCCCCGCCAGCCCGACCACGCCCAGCGGGGACGCAATGCCGAGCAGCGCAAAGCCGCACCACACCAGCCAGTCGAAGAAGTAGTTCGGGTGCCGGGACCAGCCCCAGAGTCCGTCACGGCAGACCTGACCGCGTCGCCGGGGATCGGACTTGAAGCGGCGTAGCTGGGCGTCGGCCACGGACTCACCCAGCATGCCGAGCAGTGCCACCGCCGCCCCCAGCCAGGTCAGCGGATGAATCGCGGGCGTCCGATCCATGCTCGCCGCCAGGAACGGCCAGGCCAACAGCACGTCCAGCACACCCTGCCCCATGAACAAGGCGAAGAACTTCCGTCCGGGATTCCCGCCCCATCGTGCGCGCATCTCGACGTAGCGCGGGTCCTCCACGCCGTCGCGGAGCAGACGCAGCGCCAGGTGCGACGTGAGACGCAACGACCAGAGCCCGACCACGGCGGCCACCAACAGGCGCCGGGGCAGGAAGCCCGGTCCCGCCGTTCCATATAGGAGGGCGAGCAGCCCCAGCGTGGCCGCCCAGCCCACATCCACCCATGCGGCGTTCCGCGTCCGCAGGTGCAGCGCCCACAGTGCCAGCATCACCAGCGTGGCGAGCCCGAGGCCCGCCGCCACCAGGGTGAAGAGGGAGTCACCGATCGAAGCCATGTACTACAGGCTAACGACCCCCGTCCTGCGGCGGTGCCGATCCCGACCGTTGACCCCGCAGAGAGACTATATTACCATTAAGTAATATATGACACCCCTTGCCGCGGCCCTCGCGCTCCTCGTCGGTCTTACGCTCGGTCTCCTTGGCGGGGGCGGGTCCATTCTCACGGTCCCGATCATCGCCTACACGCTGCACGTGGACCCCAAGGTCGCGATCGTCATGAGCCTGCCGATCGTCGGCGGCGCGGCCCTCGTCGGCGTGGTCCGGAACGTCCGCATGGGCACCATCGACCTGCGGCTCGCGATTCCCTTTGGCATTGCGGCCATGGTCGGTGCCTACGGCGGCGCCCGTGTGGCCCGCTTCGTCGGCGGCGGCACGCAGCTGACCATCCTCGCCGTCGTGATGCTCGGGGCATCGTTCTCGATGTTCCGGAATGCCACGTTGCCGGAACCCGCCCCGGGCGAGCGGCACAGGACCGGCGCCCTCATCCTCGGCGTCGGCGCTGCCACCGGCGTGCTCACGGGACTGGTCGGCGTCGGCGGTGGGTTCCTCCTCGTGCCGGCGCTCGTCTTGCTCGCCGGCCTGCCGATGCGCATGGCCGTCGGCACCTCGCTGTTCGTGATCGTCCTCAACACCGCGGCCGGCTATGCGGGTTACCACGGCGTGGTGGATGTGCCGTGGACCCTCGTGGCCTGGTTCGCGGGATTCACCGCTGCCGGCCTGCTTGGCGGCTCCTACCTCGTGCACCGCGTGCACCACGGCGTCCTGAAGCGATCCTTCGCCGTGCTGCTCGTGCTCGTGGCGGGCTTCATTCTCTGGCAAAACACCGGCAGTATCTAGGACGGGGCTACAAGGATGTTCCTGAAGCGCTTCTACGACGACGGCCTCGCGCAGGCCTCCTATCTGATCGGCTGCGCCGCGACCGGCGAAGCCATCGTGATCGACGCGAATCGTGACCTCCAGCAGTACCTCGACGCCGCAGCGGCCGAGAAGCTGGCCATCACGCACGTGACCGAGACGCACATTCACGCCGACTACGTCTCGGGCTCCCGCGAACTGGCCGCCCGCACCGGCGCCCGGCTCTTTCTCTCCGCGGAAGGCGGCCCGGACTGGCAGTACGCCTTCGCCAGGCGGGACGGCGCCACGCTGCTGCGCGACGGCGACACGATCCAGGTCGGCAACATCCGCATCGGCGTGCTGCACACGCCGGGCCACACGCCGGAGCATCTGTCGTTCCTCGTGACCGACACCGCAGCAGCCGACGAGCCCATGGGCATCCTCACCGGCGACTTCGTGTTCGTCGGTGACGTCGGACGTCCGGACCTGCTCGAGCGTGCCGCCAAGGTCGCCAATACCATGGAGGCCGGTGCCCGCACGCTGTTCCATTCCCTGGAGCGTTTCCGTGCCCTGCCCGACTACCTGCAGGTCTGGCCCGGCCACGGTGCCGGATCGGCCTGCGGCAAGTCGCTGGGCGCCGTCCCGACGTCCACCGTCGGCTACGAGCGGCGCGTGAACTGGGGCGTCGGCACCACCGATGAGCGGGACTTCGTCGAGGCGGTCCTGGCGGGCCAGCCCGAGCCGCCACTCTACTTCGCCGAGATGAAGCGCATCAACCGTGACGGCCCGCCGATCCTCGGCGGCTTCACCCAGCCTGCACGTGGCACGCTCGCCGGCCTGCGCGAGGCCATGGCGTCCGGTGCCGCCGTGCTCGACCTGCGTCCCGCCGACGAGTTCGCGCGCGGCCACGTCCCGGGCACGCTCAGCATCCCGCTCAACAAGAGCTTTTCCACCTGGGCCGGCTGGCTCGTGCCGTATGACCAGCCCATTCATCTGATTGCCACTGAGCGCGACGTGGCCAAGGCCGTGCGCGAGCTTGCGATGATCGGCCTCGATCTCGTCGCTGCCGCATACGAACCGCGCGTGCTCACCGAGTTCCGCGACCAGGGCGGCACGCTCCGCACCGTGACGCGCAGCGAAAGCCGTGCGCTTGCCGGACGCATCCAGCGCGGTGAGGTCACCGTGGTGGACGTGCGCAATCGCAGCGAGTTCGACGCCGGTCACATCCCGGGCGCGCTGCACATTCCCGTCGGCCACCTGCCCTCGCGGCTCGGCGAGATTCCCCGTCATCAACCGACCGTGCTGCACTGCCAGACGGGCGGACGCTCCGCCATCGCGGCCTCCGTGCTGCTGCGGCTCGGCGTCTCGAACGTCACCGACCTCACGGATGGGCTCCGGGGCTGGCAGGTAGCCGGCCTCGAGACCGTCCGCGACGACATTCCCGTGGAGGCCTGAGCATGCCGCGTACAATGACCCCGGCCCTTGTCGATGAACTGGCGGAGCGCTTCAAGGCGCTCGGTGAATCGGCGCGCCTGCAGTTGCTGCTCGCGCTGCGCGGCGGCGAGCGCTCGGTCTCCGACCTGGTCGAATCCACCGGGCTCGGCCAGGCGAATGTCTCCAAGCACCTGCAGCAGCTGCACCAGTGCGGCTTCCTCACCCGCCGGAAGGAAGGCACCTTCGCGTACTACGCGATCGCCAACCCCGACGTGTTCATGCTCTGCGACGTGATGTGCGGGCGCATCGAGACCGAGGACAAGGAACGGCGCGCGGCGTTGCGACTGGCGCGGTAGCGGCCGAACGCGAAGGGCGGTGCCGGACCAACGG
>JAYQOZ010000123.1:0-7068 GCA_038145035.1 Gemmatimonadaceae bacterium
ATATCCATCGCATTCCAGAACTCCGGCGTCCGCATCTGGTAGGCGACGTCCTTAAGCATGCCGGTGATCTTGCCCTTCTTCACCTCGTAGTACAGCTGGCCGCCGAACTGCGCGTTGTAGCGCTGCTGGTCGATCGAGAACGACCCGTCGCCGACGATGGCGATGCCGTCCTCGGTGGCGGCGATGAGGTCCTCCCAGCTGACGTCCTGCTCGCCGGGCAGCAGGTTCACGTTGGGCATGCGCTGGAACTGCACGTCGGCCCAGGTCTGCGCATACGAGCAGCCGTGCGAGCGCGTGGGCATCTGGCGCTGCTTATACCACCAGTCCAGCCACATCGCCTGTTCGCGCGTGGTCTGGTAGTCCACGACGATGCCGTCCTTGATGATGTAGAAGTCCTCGGGGGCCACGCCCTCGTCGTCCCAGCCGCAGGCGGAGAGCGAGCCCGGCGCGCTGCGGTCGGCGAGGATGTTCATGAACTCCGGTCCGTAGCGGAACTTGCCGAGGAAGTCCTCGGGCGGCGCGAGGAAGCTGGTGCCGGCGTAGTTGGCCTCGTAGCCGTAGGCGCGGTCCAGCTCCGTGGGATGCGCGATGCTCTCGTGGATGGTGAGCCAGAGGTGCGTCGGGTGCAGGATGAGGTCGTAGCGGCCCACCTCCACCGGCTTGGCGCTGAGCTTCTGCCGCGCCTCCTCCACCCAGCGGGCCGCGTGCGCCTTCAGGTCGGCATCGAGCACGTGCTCATAGCCCAGCCCGCGAGGCTGGATGTCGGTGGATTGCCGCGACTGGAAGTCGCGATTGTCGGCCGAGATCATCGTGACATTCATCCCAGGCTGCGCCCGGAAGATCGTCTGCTGGGTGACGGTGCCGACCGTGCTCGCAAAGGTCTTCTCGTCCTTGAGGAAGAACATCTGCGAGTTCACGAAGCGCGCGCCCGCCGCCAGCGCGGCGGCGTTGGCCTCGAGCAGGTAGGCCACCTTGTCCTCGATGGCGACCGTGAAGGGGTCGATGCGGATCGGGGAGCGCCAGCTGCCGTTCGGCACCGGCGGGTGGCTGATCGGCGCCATCTCCACCGGCTTCACCATCGCGGCACGATTGGCCCGGGCCTGGGCCACGGCCTGCCGCGCCACGCGAGCGATCTCGTCCACCGTGAGTTCGCTCGACGCCGCGAAGCCCCATGATCCGCCCACCAGCACACGCACGCCGAAGCCGAAGGTCTCGTTGTCGCCGATGTTGGTGACCCGGCGTTCGCGGGTGCCGATGTTCTGCGACCGGGCGCTGGAGATGCGACAGTCGGCATAGTCGGCGCCGGCGGCCCTCGCCGCGTCAATCGCGCGGAGGGCCAGCTCGCGGTGACTGCTGTCGCCCTGCGGGGCGCCGGGGTTGCCGCCCGCGTGGGCCGGGCGGGAGAGGAGGCCGACGGCGGCGGCCGCGGCGGCGGACTGCTGGAGGAACTCCCTGCGTGAAGCGCTCACGTCATTCCCTCGCTCGGTGGTGGGCTGCGCGTGCAAATGTACCCGGATTGTGTACGCGCGTCGGCGATGCCAACGTTCAGACACCTCCAACCCCCCGTGGAGTTTGCCGCAATGCCCCAGTTGACGATCGACGGCCGCCCCTGTGCGGCGGCCGACGGCGCCACCATCCTCGACGCCGCCCGCGCCGCCGGGATCGACGTCCCCACACTCTGCTGGTATCCGCAGCTCCCCACGGTGGGGAACTGCCGGATCTGCCTCGTGAGCGTGGAGGGCACGGCCAAGCTCCTGCCGTCCTGCGCGACGCCCGCCGCCGACGGCATGGTGGTGCACACCGAGTCGCAGGCCGCGGTGAAGAACCGCCGGGGCGTGCTCTCCCTCCTGCTCGAGCGCTACCCGGTGGAGTCCATCCCGGCGGACCGCGGTCGGAACGAATTCGAGCAACTGGTCCATCGCTACCAGGTTCCGCTGCAGCGCTCCACGGAGCTCCCGCTGCGCGAGGGCGACACGCGCGCCGGTGACCGGATCATCAGTCACGACATGAGCACCTGCATCCTCTGCACGCGCTGCGTGCGGGCCTGCGAGGACATCCAGGTGGTCGGCGTGCTCGAGGTCGCCGAGCGCGGGGAGCACGCGCAGATCGTGGTCGGCGCCGACGGCAATCCGGAGCACGCCGGCTGCACCTGGTGCGGCGAATGCGTGCGCGTCTGCCCCACGGGAGCCATCCACGACATCCTGCCGCTGGCGAAGCTGCGCGCCGGCACGATGGAACAGCCGGCCACCACGGTGCGCTCCGTCTGCCCCTACTGCGCCGTGGGCTGCCAGCTGGACCTCGAGGTACGCGACAACCAGGTCACGCGCGTGACCTCGCCCTGGATCGAGGAGCCGACGCCGAACGCAGGCAGCACCTGCGTGAAGGGGCGCTTCGGCACGGACTTCATCCTGCACCGCGACCGCCTCAGCACGCCGCTGATCCGCCGCGGCTGGCAGCGGGGTCCGGACGGCCAGTGGCGCTACGACGCCGCCAGCGACCCCGCGACGGCCCAATGGCCGCGGCGCGGCGGCCCGGGGGTGGCCGTCGAGGACGCGGGCTCGGCCCGCAAGGACCGCGCGCCACGCACGCACCCGCTGCGCCGCCGCGCCGATCCCGGCGCCGACGCCGCGCTTGCCGACCCGCGGGACCGCCTGGCGACGCCTGCCGACTGGTTCGCCCCGTTCCGGGAGGCCACCTGGGACGAGGCAATGGAGCTGACCGCCCAGCAGCTCGCGCGTCTCCGTGATACGCACGGCCCGGACAGCCTCGCCACGTTTGCCTCGGCCAAGTGCGCCAACGAGGAGAACTACGTCCTCCAGAAGCTGTTCCGCGCCGGCATCGGAACAAACAACGTCGACCACTGCACGCGGCTCTGTCACTCCTCGTCCGTGAGTGCGATGCAGCGGGCGCTGAACACCTCGGCGGCCAGCGGCTCGATGCGCGAGGTGGAGCACGAGAGCGAGGTGATCTTCATCCTCGGCGCCAACACCACCGAGAGCCACCCGGTGTTCGGCGCGGCCATCAAGCGGGCGTTGCGGCGCGGGGCCACCCTGATCGTTGCCGACCCACGGCGCATCGAGCTGGCCGCGCGGGCGCATCACCACCTGCAGCTGCTGCCGGGGACGGACGTGGCGCTGCTGAACGCGATGCTGCATCACGTGCTCGAGGAGGGACTCGAGGACCGCGCATTCATCGCGGCACGGACCACCGGGTTCGACGAGGTGCGCGCGGCGGTGGCCCGCTACACCCCTGAGATGGCCGAGAGCATCACCGGTGTGCCGGCGGCTGCGATCCGCGCCGCGGCGGAAGCCTACGCCCGCGGCCCGCGCTCGGCGACGCTCTGGGCGATGGGGCTCACCCAGCATCACACCGGCACCGACATCGTCACGTCGCTGCTCAACCTGATGCTGGCCTGCGGCATGATCGGACGCTGGGGCGCGCCGATGATCCCGATTCGCGGCCAGAATAACGTGCAGGGCGCCAGCGACATGGGGGCCATCCCCTTCGCCATCACCGACTACCGCCGGGTGGACGATCCGGCGGTGCGCACGGCCTACGCCACGGAATGGGGCGTACCGGTGGAGCGGCTCTCGGCACAGGCCGGACGGAAGGTCACGGAGATCGTCGGACGCGAATCGCCGGTGCGAGGGCTGTACATCATGGGCGAGAACCCGATCATCTCGGACCCGGATGTCGCGCACGCCGAGGACTGGTTCCTCGAGCTGGAGTTCCTCGCGGTGCAGGACCTGTTCCTCACCGAGAGCGCGCGCTGCGCCGACGTGGTGCTGCCCGGCGCGAGCTTTGCCGAGAAGGACGGCACCTTCGTGAACACCGAGCGGCGCATTCAGCTCTCGCGCAAGGCCGTGAACCCGCCCGGCGACGCCCGGGCCGATCTCGACATCGTACTCGACCTCTCGCGCCGCCTTGGCGTGCCGACGCCGTACACGACGCCGGCCGAGGTCTTCGACGAGATCGCGCGGGTGACACCGAACTGGCGAGGCGTGTCGCACGCGCGCCTCGCGGAGCGCGTGGGCGGCCTGCAGTACCCGGTGCCCGACGCCACGCACGAGGGGACGGACTTTCTGTTCCCGGACCGGTTCCCGACCGCCGACGGCCGGGCACGGCTGGTGGCGACGGAGTACCTGCCGCCGGCGGAGCTCCCCGATGCGGAGTACCCGTTCTTCATGAACACCGGTCGGCAGATGTATCACTGGCACACCGGTACGATGACGCGGCGCTCGACCGCGCTGGACGCGCGCGAGAGCACGGCGACCGTGGAGCTCAATCCGGCCGACGCCGAGGAGCTTGGCGTGCGCGACGGCGAGGAGGTCGTCATTACCTCGCGGCGCAACAGCATCCGGATCGCGGTCCGCTGTTCGGACCGCGTGGCGCGACGGCAGGTCTTCGTGCCGATGCACTACCGTGAGGCGGCCGCCAACCTCCTCACGAACCCCGCGCTGGACGGACCGTCCGGCATTCCGGAGTTCAAGGTCTGCGCGGTGCGCGTCGAGGCGAGCCGGCCGGCGATGGTCTAGGCACGCCGCCCGGTTCGCCGAGGATCGCCGCCGGGAGCGCGCCCCTTTCATCCATTGCCGGCCGGGGCGACGTTTCAGCATCGCCAACCCTCCCCACAACTTGAGCCCAAGGCGTGCGCGCACTCGTCAAGCAGTCCCCCGAAGCGGGATTCGTCCTGAAGGAAGTCCCGGTCCCCACGATCCGCGATGACGAGGTCCTGATCCGGGTCCGTCGCGCAGGCGTCTGTGGCACCGATGTCCATATCCACGAGTGGGACGCCTGGGCCCAGGGGCGCTGCAAGCCGCCGTTCGTGGTGGGCCACGAGTTTGCTGGCGAGGTCGAGCAGGTCGGCGCGCTGGTCACCGACGTGAAGGTCGGCGATCGGGTCACGGCCGAGGGTCATATCGTGTGTGGCATGTGCCACCTCTGCCGCACCGGCAACGCGCATGTCTGCCCGAACACGAAGATCATCGGCGTGGACCGCGACGGTGCCTTCGCCGACTATATCGCGATGCCGGCAACGAACGTCTGGCCCCTGGATGACAACGTGCCCTTCGAGATCGGCGGCATCCACGATCCGATGGGCAACGCCTTCCACACGGCCCTGCACGGCACGGACCTGCCGGGCAAGACGGTGCTGGTCACGGGCTGCGGCCCCATCGGCATCTTCGCGGTAGGCATTGCGAAGGCGGCAGGCGCCTCGCACATCGTGGCCAGCGACGTGAACCCGAAGCGCCTCGCGCTCGCCGCCGCCATGGGCGCGCATTCAACGGTGCACCCCAAGGACGCGGAGGCCGCCGTGCGCCAGGCCACGCAGGGCCTGGGCGTCGACGTGGTGCTGGAGATGAGCGGCGTGCCGGCTGCCATCCACCAGGCCTTCCAGCTGGTCCGCGTGGACGGCCGGGTGCAGATGCTGGGCATCCCGGCGAAGCCGATGGACGTGAACTTCGCCACCGAGGTGATCTTCAAGGGCATCACGATCTACGGCGTAGTCGGTCGCCGCATGTATGACACCTGGATCCAGATGACCCAGTTCCTGCGCTCAGGGCAGTTTGACCCGACGCCCGTGATCACGCATCGGTTCCCGCTGGAGCAGCACGCGGAGGCGATTGCGGTGATCCAGTCCGGCGAGGCCGGAAAAGTCGTGTTTGAGATTTCCTGATGTCCCGAACTCCCACGAAAGCCAGATGAACCAGGCGTTTGTCAACGAACTCCAGAGCGGCCTCGACGCCCTCAAGGCGGCCGGCACGTACAAGAAGCTCAACCATCTCGACTCGCCGCAGTCCGCGCGAGTGCAGATGGAGGGTCGCGGCGAGGTACTCATCCTCTCCTCCAACAACTACCTCGGGCTCTGCGACGAGCCCGCCGTGGTCGAGGCGGGCATCGAGGGCCTGAGGAAGTACGGCGCCGGGACCGGCAGCGTACGCTTCATCTGCGGCACCTTTACCGTGCACCGCGCACTCGAGCAGGCCATCGCGCGCTTCGTCGGCACGCAGGCATCGATGAGCTATGTGTCGGCCTGGAATGCCAACGAGGGGCTCACCGCCAGCGTCGTGCAGGAAGGGGACTTCGTGATCTCGGACGCGCTCAATCACGCGTCGATCATCGATTCCATCCGGCTTGCCAAGTCCATCACCAAGTGCAGCACCGCCGTCTACAGGCACGCGGACCTCGATGATCTCGTGGCCAAGCTGTCGGCGCAGAAGGCGGCCAGGCGGCGGCTCATCTGGACCGACGGCGTCTTCTCGATGGAGGGCAGCATCGCGCGCCTGCCCGAGCTGCTGCAGGTCGCACGGGACCACGATGCCGTCCTCATCATGGATGATTCGCACGCCACCGGCGTGCTCGGCGACCTGGGCCGCGGCACGGCCGAACACTTCGGCGTGCTCGGCGAGGTGGATGTCATCACGTCGACACTGGGCAAGGCACTCGGGGGCGCGGCTGGCGGCTTCGTGGCCGGCCCCGAGGCACTCTGCGACACGCTGACACAGCGCTCGCGGCCACAGCTCTTCTCGAATGCACTGCCGCCCACCGTCGCGGCCTCTGCCCTGGCAAGCATCGAGTTCATCGAGGCGCATCCCGAGCGCGTGCGGCTGCTGCGCGAGAACGCGGCCTGGTTCCGGAACGCCATCACGGAGGCGGGATTCTCGCCCCTCGATGGCAACACGCCGATCGTGCCAATCATCGTCGGGGAAACGGCGGACGCCATCAGGATGAGCGAGATGCTGCTCGCCGAAGGCATCTTCGTGACCGGCTTCGGCTTCCCGGTGGTGCCGCAGGGCACGGCCCGGCTGCGCTGCCAGATCTCGGCCGCTCACACGCGTGACGATCTCGAGATGGCCGTGAAGGCGATCCGGAAGGTCGGGCTGAAGACGGGCGTGATCAAGTGAGGGTCGCAGTACTCGGCATGATGGCGATTGTCGCCGCCACGACCCTGGTGGCGCAATCGCCGGCGCCGATGCCCCCCGCGGTGAGCACCGACTGGCTCTCCGGGGAGATCGGTGACCCGAGTCTCGTGGTGCTGCAACTCGGCAGTGACGACGCTTTTCACGC
>JAYQOZ010000124.1:0-7052 GCA_038145035.1 Gemmatimonadaceae bacterium
CTGCAGTGCACTGCAGGCCGCGGAGGCACGGAGACACAGAGGGCCTTCGCGCAGGCAAAAGCCCTCTGTGTTTTCCTGGCTAGACCCTCCGCGCAGCAATCGAACCCTACGGTTGCCGCAACCGCCGCAGCACCTCACCAAGCCGCTGCATCTCGGCGCCATAGGTCGCCCAGTCATCCGCACGCTGCGCGGCGCGGGCGCGCTCGTAATGGTCCAGTGCCTCGCGCACCAAGGCCTGCCGCTGCGCACTGATGCCACCGCTCGGACTCGGCGCGGCAGCGGCGGCCGAGGCCGTCGTGCCCCCGACGGACTGCGCCGGGCGGGTGGTGCCGGCAGCGTCGCCAAAGAGCGCCCGCAACCCGCCGTCCAGCGTCTCGGCCATCACCACGCGGCCCTCGTGCGCCACGACCACGCGCTTGAGCTCGGGAATCTTGCCGCCCTGGGCGCGCAGGTAGATCGGCTGCACGTACAGCAACGAGGCTTCGATCGGAATCACCAACAGTTCGCCACGAATTACCTCGGAACCTCCTTGGTCCCAGAGCGAGATCTGCTGCGAGACCTCGGTGTCCTGGTTGATGCGGTTCGCGATCTGCGTCGGGCCGAACACCAGGCTCTGCCGCGGGAAGCGGTACGCAATGAGCTTGCCGTACTGTTCACCGTCATTCCGGGCGACCATCCAGGCCGCGAGGTTGTCCTTCTGGCGCGGCGTGAAGGGACGCATCAGCAGGTACTCGGCGCGATCCTCGCCGGGTAGCCGCATCACGATGTGGCGTGCGTAGCCCGACCGCACGCCGCCGCGCTGATCCGGCGGCACCTGCCACTGGTCCTCCCGGTGGTAGAACGTTTCCGGGTCCGTCATGTGGAAGGTCGCGTAGAGCGCCGTCTGCGCCCGGAACAGATCTTCCGGATAGCGCAGGTGCGCGCGCAGGTCCGACGGCAGCTCGTCCAGCGGACGCAGCAGCGTTGGATAGATCTTGGCCAGCGTGCGGATCATCGGATCCGAGGGATCCGCCAGGTATGCCTGCACCGTTCCATCGTACGCATCGATGACCACCTTCACGCTATTGCGGAGGTAGCCGTAGCCGTCAGCCGTACGCGCCGAGTACGGATAGCGCGAGGTCTCGGTGTAGCCGTCGAGGATCCACTTCAGCTGGCCGCTGTCGCTGACCACGAGGTAGGGGTCGCTGTCGAAGTCCAGGAAGGGCAACGCCAGCTGGGCGCGCTCCCGCACATGCTGATGGAAGATCACCCGTGTGTTGGGCTCCAGATCGCGCGAGAGCAGGATGTTCATCGACCCGAAACGGATCGCGAAGGCCAGTCGACGCCAGTACGCGTTCACCGGCACGCCCGCGCCACCCGTGTAGGTCGAGTACTCGGCCTCGTCACCCTCCGCCGACGGGAAGTCAAACTCCCGCTGGCGCGACGGCGCCAGCACGAAGCTGCGCGGGAGGTCGCCAAAGTAGATCTGCGGCCGCGTGACCGGCGTGGCGATGGTGCTGCTCGGCGGCAAGTCCTTGATCCAGAGCACCGGCAGGCCCTCCGGCGTGACCTCGTTGGAGGGGCCGAGGGTGAGGCCCATGCCGTGCGTGAAGGTCAGGTGCTCGTTTACGAAGGTGCGCGTGGGCAGCGACGCCGGGTCGAGCTCGCGGGCCGAGAGCAGGACGTGCCGCATCTCGCCGTTCACGACGTAACGGTCGTCGTCCACGCCCACGAAGTCGTAGTAGGTGCGGATGGACTGGATCTGCCCGAAGGTTTGCAGCAGCGGCTCGCGGTCCCAGAGCCTGATGTTGTCGATCGTGGCGCGATTCGCCGCGAGGTCGCGGGCCGTGAGTGTCTGGTTGGCGTCGAGCTCGCGCCGCTCGACACTGTCGAGTCCCCAGGCTGCGCGCGTGGCGCTGATGTGATGCAGGATCTGCGGCGTCTCACGCGCCAGCTCGTTGGGCTGCACCACCAGGCGCTGCACCACGGCCGGCACGAAGCTGCTCACCAGCGCAGTGAGCAGCACATTGCCGACGGCGACAATGACCAGCGTGCGCACGAAAGCCCCGCGCCGCGCCCGCCAGACGAGCAGCGCCGCGGCCAGCACGAGCACGACCACGAGCACCCGCAGGCCGGGCATCCGTACGTGCAGGTCGGTCCAGCTCGCACCGACCAGGGGCCCATGCACGCCGAACAGCAGCGAGGGTATCCCGATCCACCACGTCCGCGCCGCCGAGAGCAGCAGCCACAGGGCCGCCAGCACCGCCACGTGCAGCTCGGCCGCCGGCTCGATCGACAGCCGCCCCACCCGCCAGGTCACGTCCCCACGGGCGAAGTAGATCGGAGCCGACACGGCGATCAGCGCGAGGAAGACCAGCGCCCACACATAGTCGATGCCCACCTGCAGCGCCGGCAGCGTGAACACGTAGCTTGCAATGTCCCGTCCGAAGATCGGATCGACGGTGCCGAACGGCGTGCGGTACAGGAACTGGATCAACGTCCGCCAGTTCCCGGAGATGCCGCTCGCCAGGAGGAACGAGAGCAGCAGCGCAGCCGGCAGTGCCGCCACCTGCGCCACCTTCACCAGGAAGCGCTCCCGCGTACTGATGCCACCCTCGGCCAGCACCACGATGCTCTCGGCCGAGCGCTCGATGCCGCGCAGCGCGAAGCGGGCGTTGCCGTACAGCACCGCGAAGGCCAGCACGAAGGCCACGAAGCCGAATCCCCACTGCGCCCCGAGCTTGAGCAGGAAGACCCGCTCGAAACCGATCTCGCGGAACCACAGCCAGTCGGTGACGCCCCCGGCGACGGCCGGAATGCCGATGAACAGCGCGAGGACGCCGATGAAGACGAGTACCAATCGTCGCAGCGCGACGGTGTCGTTGCGGGCCATCTCAGGACTCCTGCGCCGACGCGGTCCCGAGGGCACCGCGCGCGAGGCGCTGTAGCAGGGCACACTGCCCCGTGTGATAGACATCGTGTTCCGCCAGCGAGCGAATCATCGCCCGCTGGGTGATGGCCTGCCCGGGCGGATCCCAGGGCCGGTCCTTCACCCGTGCGGCACGCGCGCCGTCGGACATGGCAGCCACGAACGCGGCGAGTTCCGCGTGGGCGGCATCCAGACTCTCCCGCGTTGCTCGCCACGCCGCATCATCCGCCGGCGCGGGCATGTCCGGCCAGTCGCTATCCAGCGGCTCGTCCGGCACGGCCCCCTGCGCCCGCCGCAGCACCTCCCGGGTCCAGCTCCGCAAGTGCAGCACGATTTCCCACAGCGTGTGGGCGTCCGGCGCAGGCCGCCAGGCCGCTTCCGCGGCACTCACGTCACGCAGGACGTCGGCGCGGGATGGACCGTGCCAGGGCGCGCCGTCGTGCGCGCGGGCCAACGCATCGAGCAATCGGTCAGTGGGGGGCACCCCTGATGATACCCCGGGGACGCCCCCCACCCAAGCCGCGTGGCCCGCGGGCGTTGCCTAGTCGGCGCGCATCGCCACCGCCGGGTCCACGCGCGTGGCGCGCCGGGCCGGAATCAGGCAGGCCATCGCACCGGTCGCGGCCAGCGTCAAGGCCACTGCGCCGAACACCACCGGATCGAGCGGCTGCACGTCGAACAGGATCACGTCCAGCAGCCGCGAGATGCCCGCCGCCAGCGCCAGGCCGATCAGCAGGCCAAGTCCCAGCTGCCGCGCGCCACCAGAGAAGATCAGGCGCACCACGCGGGACGGCGTAGAGCCGAGTGCCATCCGGATGCCCAACTCACGCGTCCGCCGGTTCACGGCGAAGCTCATCACGGCATAGAGGCCAATGCTCGCGAGGAACAGGGCGACGATCCCGAAGATCGCGAACATCGTACCGAACACGCGGACAAACCACAGCGGCTCCGCCACGGCCTGCGCCAGTGTCATCGGCCAGTAGATCGGAATGTCCGGATTGATCGACGCCACGAGGTCCTTTACCGGTCCGGTGAACGTCATCGGATTGCCGGCGGTGCGCAGCGAGATGTAGGCAAACTGCGAACGCGCCTGCGCGAAGGGGCGGAACACCACGGCCGGCCGCGGATCGTCGGGACTGCCGGCGAACAGGTCGGGCACGATGCCGACAATCGTGATCCAGGGGCCGGGAATGATCAGTCCGCCGAGGCGAATGCGTCGGCCGAGCACGTCACCGTCAGGGAAGTGCTGTCGGGCGAAGCGCTCATTCACGATGGCCACGTCCAGGCCGCCCGCGCGGTCGCTGCTCCCGAAGAGCCGGCCTTGGCGCAGCGGGATCTCCAGTGTCTCGAAGAACGACGGGCTCACCGCGGCAAAGCGCGTGGTCGGCACGTCCTGGCCGCGCTCATAGCTCCTGCCCTCGATCATCACGCCATCGCCGCCGAAGCCCTGCTGGGCGCCGGGAAGCCCGGACGAGATGGACGCCGAGATCACGCCCGGCAGTCCGGCCGCGCGCTCGTTCAGCTGCTCGAAGAACTGCGCCTGCATCACCGTGTCGGTATACGCCGAGGGGAAGCCCACGCGGGACGTGAACACGGAGGCCATCGCGAAGCCGGTGTCGCGGGTGTTCGCCTTCAGCACACTCTTGATCATCAGGCCGGCGGCCACCAGCAGGCCACAGGACAGCGCGATCTCGAATACCACCAGTGCCTTGCTCAGCCTGCCGATGCGAAGGCTGGAGGCGCCGCGTGCCTCGTCCTTCAGCACCTCGGCGATGTCCGGGCGCGAGGCCTGGTATGCCGGGATCAGGCCGGCCAGCAACGTGGCCAGCAGCGATACCCCGACCGCGAACAGGAGCACCGGCGGAAAGAGGTCGATCTGGATGAAGAACGGCGGGTCCGTGTCCACGATGGCGCGGTTGAACGCATCCACGCTCAGCTTGGCGAACACGATGCCCAGCAGCGTACCGCCGGCCGCCAGCACGAAGGCCTCGGAGAGGAAGATGCGCACGATCTGCCCACGTGAGGCGCCCAGCGCGGCGCGGACGCCGACCTCCTTGCTGCGGTGCGCCGCGCGGTCCACCAGGAGGTTGGCCACGTTGGCGCAGGCGATGAGCAGCACGAAGAAGACGGCACCCAGCATGGTATAGAGCAACTGCGAGACATCGTTGCCGATGAAGGACTCGACGAACGGCAGCGCCATTGCCGTGAAGTCCTTGTTTGTCTCGGGATGTGCGGCCGCCAGCCGGCCGGCGATGGTCGCCATCTCCACGCTGGCCGCGTCGAAGGTGACGCCCGGCTTCAGCTTTGCCACCGTCTGGAGGAACAGGCCCCGCCCACGTTCCGTGGCCATCGGATCGGTCTGCATCGGCAGCCAGAGCTGCCCGTTGTCCGGATAGCGAAAGCCCTCGGGCATCACGCCGATGACCTCGAAGGGCTCGCCGTTGACGCGAATCGTGGTGCCGAGGATGTTCGCGTCGCGTCCATAGCGGTCGCGCCACATCGCGTAGCCGAGGATCGCGACCTTGGGACCGCCGGGCGAATCCTCGCCGGGACGGAAGAACCGGCCCATCAGCGGCTGTACACCGGTCATGTCGAGCGTCCCCGCCGTCACCCAGGTCCCGCTGTAGCGCTCCGCACGGTCCACGCCGGACACGTTCATCGTGCCGCCGGTAAAGCCACCGAACGCCGAGAACGACTGCTGGGACTCGCGGTAGTCGATGAAGTCCTGAATCGGCAGCGACTGCCGGTCGATGTTGTTCGCGATGTTCGTGCGGGACACCACCGCGATGCGGTCTCCCTCCTCGTAGGGCAGGCCGCGCAGCAGCGCCCCGTACACGATGCTGAACATCATTGTGGTGAGGCCGATGCCAAACATCAGGGCGATGACGGAGACGGCGGTCAGGCCGGGGCTCTTGCGCAGGGTGCGCAGGCCGAGGCGGATGTCACGCAGCAGCGAGTCCATGAGTGTCGCCTGGAAGCAGTCCCCCTCGCCTACGGCAGGGGGTACCGCCGGGGTTTCAGCTTCGGATCATCCCCGACCCCAGGGTCGCGATGGACGCCGTGAGATTCTCGCGCGCCCGCGTCTCGTAGAGGGCGGAGAGCGTCGGCACCTGATAGATGGCAGGCCGGGCGAGGAACCGTCCCAGGATCTCCGCTCGGGTGCTGCGATACACGGCCTCCGGCACCCAGGCATACTCGCGGTGGATGTCCCGCTCGTACTCCGCGAAGCGCTCCGGACTCGCCCCGAGAATCGCGAGATCGATGTCGCAGACCAGCCGTACGTCGGGATCGGCGGAGAGCGCCGCGTGCGTGGTCGCGAGGATCATCGCCTCTACGCGTGCGATGCGCGGTTTGTCGATGCCCCGCGCGACGAGCAGCTGTCGCGCGAGGGCGGCGCTCGCCACTTCATTGTCGTGACGCCGGGAATCGCACACGGCGTCGTGCAACCACAGGGCCGCCTCCACGGCTTCGGCATCACGCGCCACGGCACGATGCGACGCGAGCAACGCGAGGCACTCGTCGAGATGTCGACGATCGTGGTAGTGGCGATGCGGCTCCTGCCAGCGCGTCAGCAGTTCCGCGCGCTCGGACTCGGCGAGCAGCGGCATACCCAAGCATAGGGGGAAGTGCCGGGCGTTGAAAATCCTACGGCGGACGACACGGACAGCCGAAGCAGCAGTCGAGCTTAAGTTGTTATTATGCAACAACTTAGAGAGACACCACCGACGGAAGTCGCTTGAAGTACATCTCCTAACACGCTACACAGCAACATGTTACGGATTTGACCGGGAGTGTCATCAGCGATACATTTTTTTCCGTGCCAGTCCCGCGAACCGTCTCGCGGTCCGTCACCTGCTCTCATCCCCGGAGTATCTCCCTTATGAAGCGCCTCGCCGTGCTCGCTGTTGTTGTGCTGTTCACCGCCTGTGGTTCGAAGTCCGAAGAGGCCCCCGCGGAGACCGCGCCGGCCGCTGCGGCTGAGTCCGTGACCACGCCTGACTCGGCGCAGACGGACTCCACCGTCGCCACCGACTCGGCCGCGAAGCCGATGTAAGTCCGTTCCGCACGACGGAAGACGGCGCCGCGGTCCTTGGCTGGACCGCGGCGCTGTTGCGTTTAGGCCTTCGGCTTCACCGCCGAGGTT
>JAYQOZ010000125.1:0-4159 GCA_038145035.1 Gemmatimonadaceae bacterium
CTTGTCGAGGCCGTACGCGAGCGCCGCGGCCGTCGGCTCGTTCATGATGCGGAGCACCTCGAGGCCGGCAATCTTGCCGGCGTCCTTGGTAGCCTGCCGCTGGGCGTCATTGAAGTACGCCGGCACCGTGACGACCGCCTTGGTCACCGTGTGGCCGAGGTAGTCCTCGGCGGTCTGCTTCATCTTCTGCAGCACCATCGCGGAGATCTCGGGCGGCGTGTAGGTCTTGCCCTGCACCTCGACCGCCACGAGGTCGTTCTGGCCCTTCACGACCTTGTAGGGCACGCGGGCTCGCTCGGCCTCGACCTCACCCATCTTGTGGCCCATGAAGCGCTTGATCGAGAACACCGTGTTGGTGGGGTTCGTGACTGCCTGGCGCTTCGCGATCTGGCCGACGAGTCGCTCGCCGTCCTTGCTGAAGCCCACCACGGAGGGCGTCGTGCGCCCACCCTCGGCGTTCGGGATGACGACCGGGTCGCCCCCTTCCATGACGGCGACGACGGAGTTCGTCGTGCCGAGATCGATGCCAATCACCTTGTCTGCCATTGCGTCCTCGGGCGGATATCTTGATTCACGCGTTTCTGCCGCTACCATCCGGCGGCAAGCTCACTTCCGTGTCTACATGAACGGCAAGCGAGGGGCCAAGGATTCGCGCCATTCTGGCACATTCTGGCGGTGAACGCCGCTTGGACTGACAGGAAAAACTAGTGATCCCCCTCAGCGACGACAATCCGACGGTCCGGCTGCCGGTGATGACCATCCTCATCCTCGGGGCGATGCTGTCGGTCTGGGTGGTGGTGCAGGGGGCGGGGTTCAACGTGACCACCCTGGCCATGAGCGTCTGCAACCTCGGCCTCGTGCCGGCCGAGCTGACGGGGGCCGCCCCACTGGGGACCAGCATCCCGCTGACCCGGGACCTCACCTGCGTGGTGGACGGCGAGGTCACAAACTGGCTGTCGCCCGTCCTGTCGATCTTCCTCCACGGCAGCTGGGCGCACCTGCTGGGGAACGCGCTCTTCTTCTGGGTCTTCGGCAACAACATCGAGGACGTCATGGGCCGGGGACGCTTCCTGGTCTTCTTCCTCGTCTGCGGGCTGGCCGCCGCGGCCACGCACGTCCTGCTCCAGCCCGCCTCGCCGATCCCCACCGTCGGTGCCTCGGGGGCCGTCTCCGGCGTCATGGGGGCCTATCTGATGCTGTTTCCCCAAGTGCGGGTCCGGATGCTCTTCATCTTCGTGATCTTCTTCCGGATCATCCCGCTGCCGGCCTGGGTGGTGCTGCTGTGGTGGTTCGCGCTCCAGGTCATCCTGGGCCTGGGAGACCTCGCGACCATCGATCGAGGCGGGGGCGGCATTGCCGTCTGGGCGCACGTCGGCGGCTTCGCGACGGGGGCCGTCCTCATCAAGATGTTCGAGCGGGCCGATCTGGTGCAGCGTCGGCGCTATATCTTATTGCAGCGTGGACTGTTAGGGCCGTCGCTGTAGCCAATTGTAACGAAATCGCCACGGGGGGCACGGGAACGTTTGCCGGACCCCCCCGGACGGGCGTAAATTCCCCGCACTTCCTCGAGATGGGTGGTCCTCCCGTAGGGCCTGCCCGCCTGATTCACCCACCGCCCTTACGCGGACCCCCTCCCGTGCGATTCCTGCCGAAGGACGAAGGCTTCTTCGACCTGTTCGACAAGCTCGCGGAGCGCCTCACGGCCGCTTCCGCCCTCCTCCACGACCTGTTTGACAATCCGGCCCAGCTCGAGGAGCTGACCAAGAAGATTAAGGCGGAGGAGCACGCCGCCGACGTGATTACCTACGACGTCATGCAGCGCATCGATCGCTCGTTCGTGACGCCGCTGGATCGTGAGGACATCCATATGCTCACGAACCGCCTCGACAATGTAGTGGACCTCATCGACGGCACCGCGCGTCGCGCCCGGATGTTCCGGGTCACCGAGCGCCGCGAGCCGGTGGTCCAGCTCATCGGGGTCCTGAAGGAATGCGCCGCCGTCATCGCGACGGGCGTGAAGGACATTCGCTCGCCGGCCGCGGTGCACAAGTCGGCCCGCCGCGTCAAGGAGCTGGAGGAGCAGGCGGACGCAATCTATGGCGACGCCATCCACGCCCTCTTCGACGGCAAGCCGGACGCCCTCGATGTGATCAAGTGGAAGGAGATCTACGACAACATCGAGCACGCCGTCGATGAGTGTGAGGACGTCGCGAACGTGCTGGAGAGCATCTCCCTCAAGAACTCCTGAGCGTCCCCGTGGTCTGGTATATCCTCGCCATCGTCGGGGTGGCGTTCATCTTCGACTACATCAACGGCTTCCACGACTCGGCGAACTCCATCGCCACCATCGTGGGGACGCGGGTGCTCAGTCCCTTCACCGCGGTCGTCTGGGCGGCGACGTTCAATTTCATCGCCCTCTTCATCTTCGAGACCAAGGTCGCCAAGACCATCGGCTCCGGGATGATCGACATCGCGATCGTGAATCCCGACGTGATCCTGGCCGGCCTCCTCGGCGCGATCACGTGGAACCTCATCACCTGGTGGTACGGCATCCCGTCCAGCTCGTCGCACGCCCTCATCGGCGGCTACGGTGGAGCGGCCATCGCCAAGGCCGGCTTCGGCGCCCTCTTGCTCCCGGGCTGGGTGAAGCCGATCATCTTCATCTTCCTCTCGCCGATGGTCGGCATGCTGGCCGGCTGGCTGTTGATGGTCGCCTCCACCTGGATCTTCCGGAAGGCGCGCCCGGCAACGGTGGATCCGCTCTTCCGAGCGATGCAGATCACCAGCTCGGCCCTCTTTTCGCTCTCGCACGGTGCCAACGATGCGCAGAAGACGATGGGCATCATCGTCTCGCTGCTCGTGGCCGGCCAGGCGTACTTCGTGAACGAGACCGGCTTCCTGCGGCACTTCTATCTCGAGAACGGCAACACCATCCCGTTCTGGATCAAGTCCGGCGCCCACGCGGCCATCGCGCTTGGCACCCTGATGGGCGGCTGGCGCATCGTGCACACGCTGGGAAGCCGCGTCACGAAGCTCCGGCCGATCGGCGGCTTCTGTGCCGAGACCGGCGGTGCCTCCGCCATCTTCCTCGCGACGGCGATGGGCATCCCGGTCAGCACGACGCACACGATCTCCGGAGCCATCGTCGGCGTCGGGGCGACGCACCGGCTCTCCGCGGTGCGCTGGGGCGTGGCGGGTCGCATGATCTGGGCCTGGGTGCTGACGATTCCCGCGTCGGCGCTCGTGGCGGCGATTTCCTACTTCATGGTGGCCGCGGTGCGCGGCTAGTCCCGTGAACCCCTTTGCCTCGAAGGACCCGGCGTTCCTGAACCGCGAGCTCTCGTGGCTCGAGTTCAATGCCCGGGTCCTGCACGAGGCGCTGGACGACCGCACCCCGCTGCTGGAGCGGGTGAAGTTCCTGGCCATCTTCTCGTCAAACCTTGACGAGTTCTACATGGTCCGCGTGGCGGGCCTCAGGCGGCAGCTCTCGGCCGGCGTGCTCCAGACGCCGCCGGACGGCCTCACCGCCGCCGAGCAGCTGGACCTTATCGATGCGCGCGTGCGGGAGCTCAACGCCGCCGCATGCTCGCTGCTGCTTGACGAGCTGAGCCCGCGGCTGGCGGCCATCGGCGTCAACCTGCGTCTCGACGGCCGCCTCGAGGATGGCGAACGCGAGGCGGTGGACCGCTACTTCGAGGAGCAGGTCTTCCCGGTGCTCACGCCGCTGGCGGTGGATCCGGGACATCCCTTCCCGTACATCTCCAACCTCTCGCTCTCGCTGGCGGTGGAGTTGCGGGACCCCGAGCGCGGCGACGTCCGCTTCGCCCGCGTGAAGGTGCCGAAGAGCCTGTCGCGCTGGGTGCCGACGGGGAACCACACGACCTTCGTGCCGCTAGAGTCGGTGATCGCGGACCGCCTCGATGCCCTGTTCCCGGGTATGGAGGTGCTGGGCTGCTACACATTCCGGCTGACGCGTTACTCCGACCTCGAGATCTCGCACACCGAGGAACCCGAGGACCTGCTGGCCACCATCGAGGAGCAACTGTTCCAGCGCCGCTTCGGCGAGGTGGTGCGGCTCGAGGTGCAGGAAGGCACGCCGGCGCACCTTCGCGAGCTGTTGCTCGACGAGCTCCGCGCCAGTGAGGCGCCGGAGATGGCG
>JAYQOZ010000125.1:4169-6980 GCA_038145035.1 Gemmatimonadaceae bacterium
GTGCACGAGCCTGCCCCGCTGCTCGATCTCAGCGCGCTCATGTCCATCGCCGGACTCGACTTCCCGGAGCATCGGGACCCTCCGTTGATCCCTGCCGTGCCGCCGGCCCTGCGCGATACCTCACGCTCGATCTTCGAGGTGGTGCGCGAGCAGGAGATCCTCGTGCACCATCCCTTCGACTCCTTTGGCGCCTCGGTGGAGACCTTCATCGAGTCCGCGGCCCGCGACGAGCAGGTGCTGGCCATCAAGATGACGCTGTACCGGACCTCCGGTGACGGCGCGATCGTGCAGGCGCTCACCGAGGCGGCGCAGCGCGGCAAGCAGGTGGCCGTGCTGGTCGAGCTGCAGGCCCGCTTCGACGAGGTGAACAACATCGCCTGGGCGCGCACGCTGGAATCCTTCGGCGTGCACGTGGTCTACGGCCTGCCCGGCCTGAAGACCCACACCAAGACCGCGCTCGTGGTGCGCCGCGAGGGCGATGGCGTGCGGCGCTACGTGCATATCGGCACCGGCAACTACAACACGCGTACCGCGCGACTTTACACCGACCTCGGCCTCATCACCTGCGACGAGGACCTGGGCGCGGACGTCAGCGACCTCTTCAATGCGCTCACCGGCTACTCTCGGCAGCGCGAGTACCGGCGGCTCATCGTCGCACCGGTGAACATGCGCGCCCGCATCCTGGAGCTCATCGGGCGCGAGACGGCCAATGCGCTGGCCGGCGGCCAGGGTCGCATCATCGCCAAGATGAACGCCATCGTGGACGCCGAGATCATCGGCGCGCTGTACGCGGCCTCGGACGCCGGTGTCGAGATCGACCTCGTCATCCGCGGCATCTGCTGCCTGCGGCCCGGCGTGTCCGGGCTCTCGGAGCGCATCCGCGTGACCAGCATCATCGGACGCTTCCTCGAGCACTCGCGCATCTGGATGTTCGGCAACGCCGGCGACCCGGAGTACTACTTCGGGTCGGCCGACTGGATGCCACGCAACCTTGACCGCCGCGTCGAGGTCGTCACGCCGGTGCTCGCCCCCGAGTTCCGCCGGCGCCTGCAGTCTGTGCTCGACGTGTGCCTGGGGGACAATCGCCAGGCCTGGGACCTCCAGTCGGACGGCTCGTATGTGCAGCGCCATCCGGGGGAGCGCGGGGAGCGCGCCACGCAGCGCATGCTGCTGCGCGACTCCTGGGGCGCTAGCCGTGAGAGCGGCGCGTTCACCTTCGAGGCCAGCCCGCTGCGCCGCGACGGACAGAAGGGTCCCGGGCGCCCTCCCTCGTCAACGGCCGAGTACCGAGCGTTCACGAACTGAGCGCCCGAGGGCCGAGGCCCCACGGCGCGGGGACACGGGGACTACCCGGCGCTCTCGGCGGTGAAGACCTCGCCCGTCGGGCTTACCACCTCGACCGGCGTGCCCGCCATCTCGGCCAGCAGTCCCGACTTCCGGCTGCCGCCCCAGAGCTCGAGGCGCAGGTGCGCGTTCGCGCGCTTGGGGACTGGCGTGACGCGGATGGCCCGCGGCATCCAGCGCACCTTCACGCGCTCCACCGCGGAGACGTGCCCGCGGTCGAGGCCATCGGCGAGGCGCAGGATGGCACTCAGCCGGCGGATGCGCTCACGCGTCAGTGCATCCAGGGCCCAGAATTCCTCGTGCTTGCGCTTGGGTTCGGCGCCACGGTGGTAGCGCGCCACGTGGGCGATTACGACCTGCTCGTCCGGGGGGATGCCGAGCAGGTCGGCGTGCTGGATGAGGTGGAACGAGTGCCTGTGATGTCCCTGATAGTTGATGTGGTACCCCACGTCGTGCAGCAGCGCCGCGTCGGACAGCGCCTGGCGATCCTCGCTCGTGCAGCCGATGCGCGCGCCGAGCGCGTCGAAGAGCTGCAGGGCCAGGCGCTGCACCTGCTGCGAGTGCGGCGCCTCGTAGTGGCAGCGCTCGGCGAACGCGAGCACCGAGCGCTGGCGTGCCTCGCCGGGGTCGGCGATGACGGGCATCACCCGTGCCGTCTCGAGCAGCAGGCCCTCGCGGATGCCGTAGCCGGAGGCCGTCAGCTCACGGGGCTCCACCCGCGCCAGCACCTCGGCGGCCACCGCGAGACCCGCCACGATGATGTCGGCGCGCCCGTGGTTGAGGCCGTCGACGTCCAGGCGTTCGTCGGGAGTCATGGTGGCCAGCTGCTCGAGGACGTGCTCGACCTCGTGCCGCGGGATCTGCGTGCCGTGCACGCTCTTTACGCGGATGCCCTGCCGGGCGAGGTACATGCCGGCAAGGTTCGTGAAGGTGCCGCCGGAGCCGATGACCATCGCGCCGCGCCAGTCGCGCACGGGCAACGCCTTGCGGATGGGGCCGCGGATGTACCTGCGCAGCTTCTTGATGCCCTTGCCGGGCGGCTTGCCCGCCAGGAAGCGTTCGGTCAGCCGGATGGCGCCGAACGGGAAGGTCAGCAGGCGCTCCACCAGGCCGTCCGCCGCGAGTGCCAGCTCCAGCGAACCGCCGCCGATATCCATCACGACGGACCGACCGGCGCCCAGCTCGAAGTGCGCGAGCGCGGAGCGGAAGGCGAGGCGCGCCTCCTCCTCGCCGACGAGGACGCGCACGCGCAGGCCGGATTCGCGCCGCGCCCGCGCCAGGAACGCGGGGCCGTTCGATGCATCCCGCACCGCACTGGTCGCCACCGCCTCGATGCGCTTGGCCCCCAATTGCCGCGCCAGGGTGGCCATGCGTGCCAGCGCCGCCACGGCCGCCTCCATGTTCGCGCCGCCGAGGCTCCCGCTCTCCGAGAGCCCGGACCCGAGTCGAGGTGCGGCCTTCATTTCA
>JAYQOZ010000126.1:0-4070 GCA_038145035.1 Gemmatimonadaceae bacterium
GACCAGGGGCGGTACCTCGGCCGGGGCGTCCGGAAGGCCGTCGGCCACGTCAACGGCGAGATCGCCAGGGCCCTGGAAGGCAACACCTTCACCCAGCGGACGCTCGACGACCGGCTCCTGCAGCTGGACGGCACACCGGCGAAGAGCCGCCTCGGGGCGAACGCGCTGCTGGGCGTCTCCATGGCCGCCGCCCGGGCGGGCGCGGCGGGCGCGGGCCAGGCCCTGTACGCCTACCTGGGCGCCCTCGCCGGGGCGGATGCGCACGGCGCCTACCTGCTCCCCGTGCCGATGATGAACATTCTCAACGGCGGCGCCCACGCCGACAGCAGCGTGGACCTGCAGGAGTTCATGGTAATGCCCGTCGGGGCGGCCAGCTTCGCCGAGGCCCTGCGCTGCGGCGCCGAGATCTTCCATGCGCTCCGCGGCATCCTGAAGAAGGGCGGCTACTCGACCGGCGTCGGGGACGAGGGCGGCTTCGCGCCGAACCTGAAGTCCAATCAGCACGCGGTCGACGTCGTGCTGGAGGCCGTGACGAAGGCCGGTTACACGGCCGGCCAGGACGTCTTCCTGGCGCTGGACGTCGCCTCCAGCGAATTCTGGGACAACGGCACGTACGTGTTCCGCAAGTCCGGCGAGGCCACGCGCACGCCCGACGACATGGTGCGGATGTACGACGAGTGGACGCGTCAGTACCCGATCATCTCGATCGAGGACGGCGTGGCCGAGGGCGACTGGGAGGGCTGGAAGGCCCTGACCTCCGCGCTGGGTACGCGGGTCCAGCTGGTCGGGGACGACGTGTTCGTCACCAACCCCGAGATCCTGAAGCGCGGCATCATCGACGGCGTGGGCAACGCCCTGCTGGTGAAGCTGAACCAGATCGGCACCGTCTCCGAGACGCTGGACGCGATCGGGATGGCCCGCGACGCCCGCTATGCCAACGTCATCTCCCACCGGTCGGGCGAGACGGAGGACAGCACCATCGCCGACCTGGCCGTCGGCACCAGCGCCGGGCAGATCAAGACCGGCTCCGCCAGCCGAAGCGACCGCACGGCCAAGTACAACCAGCTGCTGCGCATCGAGGAGGAACTCGGTCCTCGCGCGCAGTACGCGGGGCGGACGGCCATCCGCCAGTTCGCCGGAAGGAGCTAGCGCCCGTCATGTTCCGCCTCGTCCTGCTGCGCCACGGCGAAAGCACGTGGAACAAGGAAAACCGGTTCACCGGGTGGACCGACGTGGACCTCACGGACCAGGGCCGGCGCGAAGCGGCGGCCGCCGGCACGCTGCTGGCCGCCGAGGGGTTCGACTTCGACGTCGCCTACACGTCCGTCCTGACCCGTGCCATCCGCACGCTGTGGATCGTGCAGGAGCAGATGGACCGGCTCTGGCTGCCCGTCATCAAGGACTGGCGGCTGAACGAGCGGCACTACGGCGCCCTCCAGGGCCTCAACAAGGCCGAGACGGCCGCGGCCCACGGCGAGGCCCAGGTGAAGATCTGGCGCCGCAGCTACGACACGCCGCCGCCGCCGCTGGCGGCGGATGACGCGCGGCACCCCGGGCGCGATCGCCGCTACGCCAGCCTGGCGCCGGCCGAGCTGCCGCTGACCGAGTCCCTCAAGGAGACGGTGGCGCGGGTGGTTCCCTACTGGACGGAGACGATCGCGCCGGACGTCGTGGCCGGCCGCCGCGTCATCATTGCGGCGCATGGCAACAGCCTGCGCGCCCTGGTGAAGCACCTCGACGGCATCTCGGACGCCGAAATCGTCGAACTGAATATCCCCACCGGCATTCCCCTGGTGTACGAGTTGGATTCGCGCCTCGTTCCGCAACGGAAGTACTATCTGGGCGACCAGGACGCAATCCGAAAGGCCGCAGAGGCGGTCGCCAACCAGGGAAAGGCCTGATGGACGAGAAGCCCTACTACACCGCGGCGGACCTGACCGGCTGGGACCCGTCCACCGCGCTCGGCGACCCGGGCGCGTTTCCCTTCACGCGCGGCGTCCAGCCGACCATGTACCGCGGCCGGCCGTGGACGATGCGGCAGTACGCCGGGTTCGCCACCGCGGCCGAGTCCAACGCGCGCTACCGGTACCTCCTCTCCCAGGGCGTCAGCGGCCTGAGCGTCGCCTTCGACCTCCCGACGCAGATCGGGTACGACTCGGACGATCCGCTCGCGGCCGGCGAGGTGGGCAAGGTCGGCGTGGCCATCGACTCCATCGAGGACATGGCCGTCCTGTTCGACGGCATCCCGCTCGACTCGGTCTCGACGTCGATGACGATCAATGCCACGGCGAGCATCCTGCTCGCGCTGTATGTGGCGGTCGCCAGGCGCCAGGGCGTGCCGTCGGACAAGCTCTCCGGCACGATCCAGAATGACGTCCTCAAGGAATACATCGCCCGCGGCACCTACATCTACCCGCCGCGCGCCTCGCTCCGCATCATCACGGACATCTTCGGGTTCTGCGAGCAGAGTGTCCCCCAGTGGAACACCATCTCGATCAGCGGCTACCACATCCGCGAGGCCGGCTCGACCGCCGTGCAGGAGGTGGCTTTCACGCTGGCGGACGGTATCGCCTACGTGCAGGCGGCGGTGGACGCCGGACTCGACGTCAATCGTTTCGGGCAGCGCCTGTCGTTCTTCTTCAACGCGCATAACGACTTCCTCGAGGAGGTCGCCAAGTTCCGCGCCGCGCGCCGGATGTGGGGGCGCATCATGAAGGACCGGTTCGGGGCCACGAACCCGAAGGCCCAGGCCCTGCGCTTCCACACCCAGACGGCCGGCAGCACCCTGACGGCCCAGCAGCCGGACAACAACGTCATCCGCGTGACCCTGCAGGCCCTGGCGGCCGTCCTGGGCGGGACCCAGTCCCTGCACTGCAACGGCAAGGACGAGGCGCTCGCGCTGCCGACCGAGGCGGCCGCCACGCTGGCCCTGCGCACGCAGCAGGTGATCCTGCACGAGAGCGGCGTCTCCCAGATCGTCGATCCGCTGGCGGGCTCGTACGCGGTGGAAGCCCTCACCAACGGCATCGAGGCAGGCGCCACCGCGCTCATCGAGCAGATCGACCGCATGGGTGGCACCCTCGCGGCCATCGAGGCCGGCTTCATCCAGCGGGCCATCCAGGACTCGGCCTACCAGGCGCAGCAGGCCATCGACGCCGGCACGGCCGTCGTGGTCGGCGTCAACAAGTACCAGGCGACGGAGACGGTGAAGCCCGAGGTGTTCCGCGTCGATCCGGAGCTGGAACGCCAGCAGGTCGAGCGGGTACGGCAGGTCCGCGCCAGCCGCAGCGCCTCCGACTGCGCAGCAGCGCTCGCCACCGTCGAGCAGACCGCAAAGGACGGCAGCAACCTGATGCCGGCCATCATCGAGGCCGTCGAGAAGCGCGCGACGCTCGGCGAGATCGCCAACACGCTGCGCGGCGTCTTCGGCGAGTACCGCGAAAGCTAGCAGCCCGTGGGCGATGCGCTGCTGGAGGTGTCCGGGCTGACCGTCGCCTTCGCCGGGGCACCGCGACCCGCCCTCGACGACGTCTCCCTCTCGCTGGCGGCCGGGGCCACCCTGGGCCTGGTCGGGGAATCCGGCAGCGGCAAGTCCCTCACGGCGCTCGCCATCCTGGGCCTGCTCCCCGCCGGGGCGCGGCGGCTCGCCGGGACGATCCGGTTCCAGGGGCAGGAGCTCCTGACGCTGCCCGAGCACGAACTGCGCCGTCTCCGGGGCGCCGGGATCGCCCTCATCCACCAGGAACCCATGACCGCGCTCGACCCGGTGCAGCGCGTCGGCGAGCAGGTGGCCGAGGTGCTGCGGATCCACGGGCTCGCCTCGGGCCGGGCCGCGTGGACACAGGCCGTCGAGCTGCTCGAGGCCGTACGGATGCCGGACGCCGCGATCCGCGCGCGCGACTATCCGCATCAGCTCTCGGGCGGTCTCCGCCAGCGCGTCGTCATAGCGATGGCGCTTGCCGGACGGCCGTCGCTGCTGATCGCGGCCGGCCTGGAGGGTTGGGACGCCGCCGATGCCCGAGCCGAAGGCTTTGACGTGGCGGGCTTCATCGCCCATGGCCCGCGCATGC